>NZ_DATNPA010000491.1:0-35246 GCF_036703385.1 Allocoleopsis sp.
GGCAACAGATGTTGAGTCGAGCAGCGGATAAAAGCTTCAACCAAATTACGGTTGATGGAGATACCAGTACCAACGACACCTTAATTGCTCTGGCAAATGGTCAATCCCGGACAGCTGCCATTACGGAGATGGGGCCAGAAGCGGAAAAATTGGAGGCGATGCTAACAGCGGTTTGTCAACATTTAGCCAAAGCGATCGCACGAGATGGAGAAGGTGCTACGTGTCTGATTGAAGTACAAGTTTCGGGCGCAGCCGATGACAAAGCGGCGCGTCAAATTGCCCGAAGTATTGCTGGCTCATCTTTAGTTAAATCAGCGATATTTGGTCGCGATCCGAATTGGGGCAGAATTGCTGCCGCAGCCGGTTATGCAGGAGTAACCTTTGAGCAAGAAAATCTCAGAGTTCAGTTAGGGGATTTCTTGATGATGGAAAATGGTCAACCCCTGCCTTTTGACCGCGCGGCAGCGAGTAATTATCTAAAACAAGCAGCGGCAGGTGAGTACTTGAAAGAAGATACTGTTCTAATTGCCGTGAGTGTTGGCAATGGACATGGCACGGGTAAAGCTTGGGGTTGTGACTTGAGCTATGACTACGTGAAGATTAATGCTGAATATACGACTTGAAGTTATTAGTTGTCAGTTTTCCGTAATTGGTTGTAACTGAGAATCGATAGGTATCGTGCCTCTTTTAATAGCTGATTATAGGTAGGGTTATTCTTGCCTGGAGGATAGGCGATCGAGTTCTACGGTCGCCTCCTTTCTATCCAATTTATTCCTTCTAGAGCTGAGTTAAGACATTATCAATCACTATGAGTAGCTCCTTTATTGAGTGATTGTATGAGCAAAGAAGATGAATCAAAACCTTCCAAATTGTGGACAGCGAATTTCGGTAGTCGGTACATCTGGCTCAGGTAAAACTACCCTAGCTTGCCAGATTTCCTAACGTCTTGCTATTCCCCATATAGAACTAGATGCACTCCACTGGGAACCGAATTGGACAGAAGCACCGATTAATATTTTCCAAAAACGTGTAGAAAAGTCGCTCAGTACTAATCGCTGGGTTGTTGATGGCAATTACAGCAAAATACGCCCTATCATCTGGAATCGAGCTGATACAGTTGTCTGGCTCGACTACCCTCTACCCGTTATTATGGGGCGACTATTACAGCGAACATGGCGACGAGTTGTGATGCAAGAGGAACTTTGGAGTGGAAACCGGGAGACGTGGCGACAAACATTCAGCCGCGATTCCATCTTGCTATGGGCACTAAAAACTTATTACAAAAATCGAAGCAAGTATCCCATTCTTTTGGCTCAACCTGAATATATCCATCTCAAGGTAGTGCATCTACATTCGCCCAAAGCTACAGGTCAATGGTTGGCAAATTTGACAGCATAAGAAGTGCGATTCGCTCTCAATCGCGATCGCTTCGCTGCTTTTAGCCCAGACAAAACATCATGCTCAATAAATATGGGATAACCTGCATTGCCTTAATTTTGGGACTTATCCTGATACCAGGTTTAACACTTGCTCAATCACCAGGCTTGCTGGAATCCCGGATTGCTCGAATAGAATCTGAAAATTTCCAACTGCGATCGCAAGTCAGCCGCATTGAGTCTCAACTCGCCCAACTGAGTGGGCGACCCATCCCTCAACCCTCGACGCCAAATCGAGCAGTTCCCCAAATTTCCTCTAGAACCAATAGACGGCAAGTGTCCTCATCAGACCCCATGTTTGAACGCCTAGCTACTTTAGTGATTGAACTCAAAGAGCGCGTACAATCGCTAGAAGCACAAGTCACTGAACTCAAAAAGCGACCAAGATAGAATCCTTTACTTCTACTTCCTTGCTTGAATCACCTGAAGACTCCCACCCGCATACAAGCGATGCTCAAACATCTCAAACCCTGTATCTTTGAGTAAACCCACCAAATCTGTTTCCAATAACTGCCAAGCTGTCTGTGTCTCAAACAACCACAGAAATACCGACAATCCAGGCCAAAATAGCGGATTCGTCGGCTTGTGAAAGTCCACCAACGCAAACACACCCCCTGGTTTAAGCACTCGATAAACTTCCTTAATAATCTGTCTAAGTATAGAAGGGGGCATTTCATGCATTGCCACACTCGTATGCACCAAATCAAATTGAGCATCGGGAAACGGCATCTCCTCAGCTAAGGCTTCAACGTACTTGGCTTGAGGGACATTTCGCTTCGCTCGTTCTAGGGAGACAGGGGAGACATCCAGTCCTGTAACGTTCTGGGAGGATTGCACCAAAAATTGAGTTGCCTGACCACTGCCGCAACACAGATCTAAAACCTGAGATTCTAAAGAAATTGTTAAGCCTTGTAGGGGTAGCTGGTGAAATCGCGCTTCTCCGCCTACACTCAAGGCAGCCAGTCGAGAGATGCCATCATAGAGCCACTGATATTTATAACTCCAAGTCCTTAAAATAGTTGCCACGGCTCACGTCCTAGTAAAGATGTGTATTTATTACTGAGAATTCAAACCACTAAGAGAATATATTGTTAAAATCAGTAACAAATATGAAAGTTTTGGGAAGCTGTAACCACTATGGGTCGTGTTGGGGTTTTATTACTGAATTTGGGAGGACCAGATGAGTTAAGGGATGTCCGTCCCTTTCTGTACAACTTATTTTCTGACCCCGAAATTATTCGCTTACCCTTTTCCTGGCTGCAAAGTCCCCTTGCTTGGTTGATTTCGACGTTACGTGCGAAAAAATCGCAAGAGAACTACCGACAAATTGGTGGAGGTTCACCACTGCGTCATATTACAGAGGCGCAGGCACAAGCTCTCCAAGAACACTTACAAAACAAGGGGAAAGACGCGAGAGTTTATATCGGTATGCGCTACTGGCATCCCTTTACAGAAGAAGCGATCGCCCGGATTAAGCGCGACGGGATTACAGACTTAGTCATTCTACCTCTCTATCCTCAATTTTCCATCAGTACTAGTGGTTCCAGCTTCCGCCTCCTCGAAAAAATTTGGCAAGAAGACCCAGCCCTTAACCGAATTAACTATACGGTCATTCCTTCCTGGTACCAGCAGCCCGGTTACCTAAAAGCGATGGCGCAGTTAATCGCCCAAGAACTCGATCAGTTTCCCAATCCTGACTCCGTTCATATTTTCTTTAGTGCTCATGGTGTTCCTGTCAGTTATGTCACAGAAGCCGGTGACCCCTACCAACAAGAAATTGAGGATTGCACAGCCCTAATTATGCAAACCCTCAACCGTCCCAACCCCCATACTCTGGCTTATCAAAGCCGAGTTGGCCCGGTAGAGTGGCTCAAACCCTATACAGAAGACGCTCTTCAAGAATTAGGGACTCAAGGCACCGAAAATTTGCTAGTGGTACCCATTAGCTTTGTTTCCGAACACATCGAAACGTTGCAAGAAGTTGACATCGAGTATCGACACCTAGCACAAGAAGCTGGTATTGGCAGCTTCCAACGTGTACCAGCCCTCAATACCCATCCTGTGTTTATTGACTCCTTGGCGACGTTGGTGGTTGACTCGCTTGACGCCCCCGATCGCAAGTTCTCTGAAGTGATTCGTCCGGCGAAGAAAGTCAAGATGTATCCCCAAGAGCGTTGGGAGTGGGGAATGACCACAGCCGCAGAAGTGTGGAATGGTCGTCTAGCGATGATTGGTTTTCTGGCTTTGGTGTTGGAATTAATTAGCGGTCAGGGACCCTTGCATTTTGTCGGGTTATTGTAATTGTAGATAGTTATTCAGAATCGAGGGCAGGGTGCGTTCCGGCGCACCCTAGTGTTTATATAGCTTTTAATCTTGAGGACAATAAAGCTGTAAAGGCGTCACTCACGCCTCTACAGGATTACCGCATTGGGTAAAATGCAATAGTGCAAAAATTAGTTCATCCGCCGCTTGCGTCTTCTGGCAACAGCTTTCCGCTTTTTCTTTTCGATAGGGGTCTCAAAGTGACGCAAACGCTTCATATCTGCAAATATTCCCGCCTTTGACACTTGACGCTTGAAGCGCCGTAGTGCAGACTCAATGCCTTCATTTTCACCGACAACCACTTGGGTCATGCTATCTTCTCCTGAGCGTGAACAAATAATTTAGTATGAATGATGTCGATCATCCATGTAAATTTCTAACAAAATGGGTGATAACAAGCAGTTGGATGCACTGCCTTATTTGTAAATTAGTGTCAAAGCAGCGCTATCGAAATATATGCTCACCGCACGTTGATCACCTCACACTACTGGAGTAAAGGGAGAGCAACTTCTGGCTGTCGAGTTGCATCGGGTTAACTAAATGTTGATTAACTAAATATTGATGTCTGGAGAACGAAGCTTAGAAGCGGCGTGAGTAACTACCACTGCGCTTTTGATCTTCGCGAGGCTTTGCCTTGTTGACTTTAAGGCTACGACCCATCCATTCCGCACCATCAAGCTCTTGAATCGCTGCATCTTCCTCAGCTTCTGTTTCCATCTCCACAAAACCAAACCCGCGAGAGCGACCTGTTTCACGGTCTGTTGGAATTTGAACACGTTTTACAGTTCCGTATTCCGCAAAAACGCTACTCAGATCTTCTGGTGTAACCTGGTAGGAAAGGTTACCTACATAGATTGACATAAAAAGTCTCCAGAATCAAATAACGCAGAGATTTAGATCCGGAGAGACGCCTGTAAATACCCAACAGAAACACTGCCACCGAACATAATTCTCGCTAACTACCCTAGCACATCAACTTGTCACCTAACCAGTTGAGCTAAGTAATACGGCATATTGAGATGAATCCTACAGGTAGCTTAGACAGAGTATTAGCCGCCCTGCCGCAAGTCGGCGATCGCTTTCTCCAGTAATTCGACTCCTTGCTCAACCGTTTCAATCACAGCTAACTGTCCCCGCAATTCAGCCGCTCCAGAAAATCCCTTAGTATACCAAGTCATGTGCTTTCTGGACTGACGAATACCGCGATCGCCTTTATACTCCCACAAGGCTTGCAGATGTTCCTGCGCACATTCTAGGCGTTCTTCGGGCGTCGGTGGTGTCAATATTTGTCCAGTTTTCAGGAAGTAGTCAATTTCTCCTACTAAAAACGGATAGCCTAACGTGCCACGGGAACACATGACCCCATCCGCACCCGTTTGTTCTAAGCAATTTACGGCTGCCTCCACGGAGAAGATATCCCCATTGGCAATCACTGGGATAGAGAGAATCTCCTTAACTCGTCCAATCCATTCCCACTGGGCATTGCCATTGTATCCTTGGGCGCGGGTACGTCCATGAACCGTAATCATCTGCGCCCCAGCATCCTCCATGCGTTTGGCAAATTCTAGGATATTAATCTCCTCATCTGTCCAGCCAATGCGAGTTTTTACGGTAACAGGGACAGTAACTGCTTTAACCACAGCCCGCACGATCGCCTCAGCGGTTTCCGGTTCCCGCAATAGAGAGGAACCACCACCGTTTTTCGTGATTTTGTTAACCGGGCAACCCATATTAATATCCACCGTATTCGCCCCTTCCTCAACCGCCATCTGCGCCGCTTCGGCTAAGAAATCTGGACGGCAGTCAAATAATTGAATACTGATGGGCCGCTCGTTGGGGTCTACCTCCATAATTTTAGGCAGAGCTTTAGCGTAGCGTAGGCCGGAGGCATGAACCATTTCCGTATACATCATCGACTCTGGAGCATAGCGCCGCACCAGACGGCGAAACACCAAATCCGTGACGCCCGAAAGAGGTGACTGTAAAACCCGGCTGTTCACTTCTAAAGAGCCTATCTTCAGCGGAGAGGAGAGTCGGGCTTTCAAGCTGGGCGATAGGGAAACCATAGAAGGGATATTGCAGCAATTTAGCTTTTTTATTCTACTGAGTAGGAGCCAGCCATCCTTGAGATTTTCAGTCTTGGCGATCGCATCCCTTTCCCTCATATTCAGTACAAATGTTCTTAATCAAGGGATGACTTCTGGGTTGATCAAAACACAGTAAATGGAAGGTAAAACTCGCTCAAGGCGGCAAACACAACTGATTCATTACGGTTCACACCAATCCCATATACCCCTAAGTTTCATACATTAGACACAGTGAAAGCGAGCGGTCGTAAAAACTTACCGATAGGCATTCATTCCTTGAAGGAGTGGCAAAAGTCATCACCCTTCTAAGAACCGTCCCATCTCAGGTTCGGGAACCCCCCCTTCATGAGACAGGTGGAAAGTGCTCAGTATAGAGAATGGTAGCAGAGCCAATGGTATTGAAATGGGAAACAACTGCGGGTTGAATTCTTAAATGGTTCAATTTTGATGCTCCCCTGCCCAATCCTTATTTGTAGTTAAACGAAACTGGAACACTCTTATGGCAAAAGTTGTTGGAATTGACTTAGGTACAACGAACTCCTGCGTCGCCGTGATGGAAGGTGGTAAACCGACCGTTATTGCCAACGCAGAGGGTTTTCGGACGACACCGTCAGTTGTAGCCTATGCCAAAAATGGCGATCGCTTAGTCGGTCAAATCGCCAAGCGTCAGGCGGTGATGAACCCCGAGAACACCTTCTACTCAGTCAAACGCTTCATTGGGCGTAAATTTAGCGAAGTTACCCACGAGGCTACAGAAGTTTCTTATAAAATCCTTAACGTAAACGGTAACGTCAAAATTGATTGCCCCGCTCAAGGCAAGCAATTTGCTCCGGAAGAGATTTCGGCTCAAGTGCTACGTAAGCTAGTAGAGGATGCTAGCAAATACCTGGGTGAAACTGTTACCCAAGCCGTTGTTACCGTTCCGGCTTACTTCAACGACTCTCAGCGTCAAGCCACCAAAGATGCGGGTAAAATCGCTGGCGTCGAAGTGCTGCGGATTATCAACGAACCGACCGCTGCTTCTCTCGCCTACGGTTTAGACAAGAAGACTCAAGAAACCATTCTGGTATTTGACCTGGGTGGTGGTACTTTTGACGTATCTATCCTCGAAGTGGGTGACGGTGTGTTTGAAGTATTGGCAACAAGCGGCGATACTCACCTGGGTGGTGACGACTTCGACAAGAAAATCGTAGATTACCTCGCTTCAACTTTCCAAAAAGACGAAGGCATTGACCTACGCAAAGACAAGCAAGCGCTGCAACGCTTAACCGAAGCCGCTGAAAAAGCCAAAATCGAGCTTTCCAGCGTTACTCAAGCTGAAATCAACCTCCCCTTCATCACGGCAACCCAAGATGGCCCGAAGCACCTGGATTTGGTGTTAACCCGTGCCAAGTTTGAAGAACTCTGTGCGGACTTAATTGACCGTTGCCGCATCCCTGTTGAGAACGCGGTGCGTGATGCCAAAATCGACAAGAGCGCTATTAACGAGGTCGTGTTAGTGGGTGGTTCCACCCGGATTCCTGCGGTACAAGAGTTGGTTAAGCGGGTTCTGGGTAAAGACCCCAACCAAAGCGTGAACCCGGATGAAGTAGTAGCTGTTGGCGCTGCGATTCAAGCGGGTGTTTTGGCTGGTGAAGTCAAAGATATCCTACTTCTTGATGTCACACCACTGTCTCTCGGTGTAGAAACCTTGGGCGGTGTCATGACCAAGATTATTCCTCGCAACACTACCATTCCTACCAAGAAGTCGGAAACCTTCTCCACAGCTGTGGATGGTCAAACCAATGTAGAAATCCACGTTCTCCAAGGTGAGCGTGAGATGTCTAACGATAACAAGAGTCTGGGTACATTCCGCTTAGATGGTATCCCCCCAGCTCCTCGTGGCGTTCCCCAAATCGAAGTAATTTTCGACATCGACGCTAACGGTATCCTCAACGTTACCGCCAAGGACAAAGGTACGGGTAAAGAGCAATCGATCAGCATTACTGGTGCTTCGACCCTACCCAAGGACGAAGTGGAGCGCATGGTTAATGAAGCCGAAAAGAATGCCTCTACTGACAAAGAGCGTCGTGAGAAGATTGACCGTAAAAACCAGGCAGATTCTCTATCCTACCAAGCTGAGAAACAGCTTAGTGAATTGGGTGACAAAGTTCCATCGGCTGAGAAGACCAAGGTTGAGGGGCTAATCAAAGACCTGCGAGAAGCGATTCAGCAAGAGGATGACGAGCGGATTAAAACACTGACTACTGACTTGCAGCAGGCACTCTATAGTATCAGCACCAACCTTTATCAACAAGCTGGCGGTGGTTCAGAGGGTGGCCCCACACCTCCTGGTGCAGGCGGTTCTGACTCAGGCTCTGGTAGCTCCGGTGGTGACGATGTGATTGACGCTGAGTTCTCAGAAAGCAAGTAAGACGTTGGGATGAGAGGTTAGTGCTGAATTTCCTCGCTTCCCGTAGAGATGGAAACGTCTAATTCAATAAAGGGTTGATAGGTAGCGATCGCGCCTATCAGCCCTTTTTATCTTAATCGCCGGGAAGACCCCATACGCAGCGTAGCGGAATGGGGAAAGCGTCAATTAGGGTGTGATCAATAATTCGTAATTTTTAATTTCCAATTCATAATTCGTAATTCCCCTCCTCATAGAAGTTGCGTTGCTCCTACGGAGCCGCTTCGCTAACGTAGATACTACTTTCTCTGCCTTGTCTCCCTTGTCTTCCAAGTCTGGCCTATCTACTACTATGAGCTGCAACTTGGTATCACTCTCCATTAGAGGCAATGAAGCGGAAAAAAGCACTCAAGTGCATAGTAGGAGATGCTATTCGTCTTTATTTTGTGCTTCCTCAGTCGGGAAAGCTCCTGGTCGCACTTGAAGCATTTGTCTCTTACCTTGGCGCGTCACTTCGACTGGCAAATTAGACCCAACTGTACTCGCTTCAACCTGCTGTTGCACCTCAGCCGCACTCTTAATCGGTTTACTGGCGACTTTTTCGATCACATCTCCAGGTTGGAAACCGGCCTGAGCCGCTGGTGAGTTTTTGGCAACGCTGACAATGATCACACCTGTATCTCGTGTCACTTTAAAGCCAACACTCTTGTCTTCATTCAGTTCTTTCTTCAAGTCCGGTGTTAGCGTCACCATCTTAATTCCCAAGTAGGGATGCTCTACGCGTCCTTTGGTAAACAGCTGATTGGCAACTCGTTGAGCGGTTTCAATGGGAATCGCAAAGCCTAATCCCTGAGCGCCAGCGCGTATGGCTGTGTTAATCCCAATTACTTCACCTTTGGCATTTAAGAGGGGCCCACCGGAATTACCCGGATTAATGGCAGCATCCGTCTGGATAAAGCTCACCCGTTTTTCAGGAACGCCGACTTGAGAACTCGAGCGATCTAACGCACTGATGATACCAACCGTCACCGTGTTATCCAAACCCAGGGGATTTCCGATCGCGATCGCCCATTCGCCTGGAATTAACTTCTCCGATGTTCCTAAACGTACAGTTGGTAATTTATTCGCCTCAATTTTGACCACGGCAACATCAGTTACCGAATCTACACCGACCACCTTTCCTTGAAAGGTCCGACCATCCTTTAGCGTGACTTTCACACTATCTGCGCCGGCAATAACGTGGGCATTGGTGATCAGACGCCCATCACCACTGATAATAAATCCCGATCCAGTTCCTCGCTCTACCCGTTGTTCTGGAGGTGGCATCTCATTCCCAAAGAAGCGTCGAAAGAAGGGATTTTTGAACGGTTCTGGAACGTCTTGGGATGAGAGCTTCCGTGCTGAATCAATCCTCACCACAGCTGGTCCCACAATCTCTACCGCCTCAGCAATAAAGTTGAGGTTGGTTTGAGGAGAAGGACTGAACGGCTTAGGCGGCGAGGGCTGCAAGACAGCCGGGACTGCCTGCGGGGATTCTACCACTTGCTGCTCTGCCATGAGATAACGGCTACCCAACACCCCGGCACCCCCGCCTATGCCTAGCAAAGTCAGATAAAGGGTCAGCTGCTTCAGGGATAAACTCATGGTTTTGGAAACTCTACGCTAGCTTGTGCTCTCTTATTACTTCCACTCTACTCAAAAAAGCTTGGATTAACCGAATACTTTGTCGAGTTTATCCTACCCGATTGATTAAAAATTTTATACCTTAAAGTCCTTGACACAAGACGACTGTAAGCTATCGATGGTAAATCCCGTTGAATAATTTCGTTGTGAAATAGGAATTTCAATCACAAACTCAGTTCCTTGCCCCGGCGCAGAAATACACTCTATCTGTCCACCATGTTTTTTCACTACAATCTGATAGCTAATCGACAAACCCAACCCAGTTCCTTTGCCTACCGCTTTTGTTGTGAAGAATGGGTCAAATAAACGTTGACGCACAGACTCCGTCATACCAGAACCGTTATCTACTATTTGGATAACGGCAAGAAGCGTGGACACAGATGGTGTTTCCCTCACACAGGAGGGCGAGTAAGGAATAGGCTCTCTACCCCTTACTTCTTTGATGCCAGTGCGAAGGGTGATGGTGGGTGAAGGAATAGAGTGTTGAGAATTACAAGTGGCACATTGGACATTTAGGATTCTTAATTCTTCTAGAGCATCGATCGCATTACTGAGAAGATTCATAAACACCTGGTTGAGTTGCCCTGGATAACACTCCACCAGTGGAAGATTCCCGTACTCTTTAATGACTGTAATTTCCGAACGTCCAGTCGTTGCTTTTAGCTGATTCTGCAAAATCAACAAAGTGCTATCGAGTCCCTCGTGAAGATTGACGAATTTCATCTCGGCTTCATCCAATCGCGAGAAGTTTCGTAACGATAACACTAGGTCGCGGATGCGATCGGCTCCCAGTTTCATTGAATTAAGAAGTTTAGGGAGGTCAGATCTGACAAAATCTAGGTCAATTTTCTCCGATTGCTCCTGAATTTCTGCTATTGCCTGGGGATAGTGCTGCTCGTAAAGTTGCAGCAAGTCCATGATGTCCTGAATGTATTGACTTGCGTAGGCAATATTGCCGTAAATGAAATTAATGGGGTTGTTAATTTCGTGAGCAACACCCGCAACCAACAACCCTAGTGCCGACATTTTCTCCGTCTGAATCAGCTGAGTTTGGTAGGAGTGCAGTTCCTGTAGAGTCAGTTTTAGCTTGGTTGCTTGGTTCCTCAATTTAGCTTCACTTTGCCGCAGTGCCGCCTCTACCCGCTGGCGTTCCTGAATATCCTGCTGCAACTGGGCATTCGCTTGAGTAAGCTGAGCCGTCCTCTCCTCCACTTGTATTTTTAATTGATCGTGCGCCTCTAAAAGTGCTAACTCAGCTTGCTCACGCACAACAATCTCATGACGCAGCCGTTCATTGGTTTTTTTTAATTCAGCGGTTCGCTCTTCTACCACATGTTGTAAGACTTCAATAACCCCGTACATATCTGCCGGGTTCAACACTTGTAGCAGACTGGTCTGGGAAACAATACCTACCAATTCTCCATCGCTACCTGTAACAATTAGGCGTCTTACATGATGGCGGTGCATGTCTTCATGGGCATCCCACAAAGAATCTGAGGGACGAAGACAAAATAAGGGTGTACTCATTACATCTTGAGCAATCATTCGCGACAAATCCAGTTCCAACGCCTGAAATTGCACGATATCTCGCTCTGTAACAATGCCAACGGGTATTTTAACCTGGGAATTAGACGTTTGAGTATTGACTTCTCGCTGCTCACTCTCTTGGGTAATCACCACGCAACTGACCTGATGCTCTGTCATCAGCTTGGCTAAATTGAGTACCGAAGACTTGACTGAAGCGTGAATGATCTGGGTAGTCATAACATCTTTGACATACCGCAGTCGCGTTAGAAGATTGACGGGTTGCAGAGCTCTGCGAATACTGTCGTGAGTTACAATCCCGACAGGTTGCCCCTGCTCATCTATGATTGGGAGGTGGCGAATCCGATGTTGGCGAAATAACCCAAGAGCTGTAAAAACGTCATGCTCCTGAGATTTTCTGAGGGTCACGGGTAGTTGGGTCATCACCTCAGTGATTTTGAGGCTTTTTAGGGAAATACCCGCCGCTGTCAGTCTGACAATATCTCGTTCTGTAAAAATCCCAACCAACTGCGACTGTTCCATCACCAAGACGCAGCCATCAACCGTATCAGTGGCCTCAAAAATCGCCTCTTTTTCCTGTCCAACGCAGGCAATCTTATCTCTTCCCGTATTGGCTGGATAGAGTTCTTGGTTTAAGCCGCCATCACGCAGCATACAACTGCGAAATTGACTCATCAGTGCCAGGACATCAACAAGTGGAGTATCGGGAGCCACTGTCAAAAAATGAGTGTCAATCGCATGTGTTAAAGCTAATGACTGAATGGACAGACCATTAGGCTGCATGAGTAATTTCCAAGGTATTAGCGTTTATGGCGCATGGCTACATTCGCGTAGGAGCCTTCGTTCCCTATCGGGGTGATCGTACTGCTAAGTATAAGCAGTTTCTTTAGGAGTGCTAAAGATTAGGATGGCTACGCTGAGAGTGGAAAGGTGAACACCCTGAAGGAGTAAGATTCTTAACAATACAAGTAATGTAGGCAATTGTACGCTGTGATACAGTCAAAATTCTGCTAATTTTTTAAACCTTGCAATAAATCCTTACATTTGCGCAACCCATTTTTACAATTTTTCAGCGGTTAAATCATGGGTAATAGAAGGTTACGGATTAGAACGCAACTTGGTATAAGCTATTCCACATGTAAATTACATAGTCGGGACGGGCAAGATGCCCATCCCACAAGATTGTTGTCAACAGCACTAGTGCAAACTAGAGGCAGAGCAGCTTAACAAGGACTAGCGAGAACGAGAGATTCAATTTCAGCGCTCGTCTCAAGTCTCCTATCCGCGTGAGCCTTTTCCGAAGAACTTCGGTGGTTCTTTCAGGGTATAGACTTGGGTTTCTTGTGCGATCGCACGGCGGATATGAGCAGGGGTTTGCAGGAGTCCCAATAGGCTTATACCATCGATCAGGCGAAAGCCACCGGTCGTCTTTTCGCTCAGTAGTTGGTCGATCGTGGCGGGATCAGGTTGAGTTGCGATTGCTTGTGTTGAAGCGATCGCAAAACCCCAAGGTGCGCCATAGCTGGGGGTGTGAGAGCTATAAGAATGCACATTGGGAAATATTGTGCCTAGAGTTTTTACGAGACGAGCATGAAGTGTCAGTTCAATAGGTGACACCGAGCCAGCTTGCAGCACGAAATATCCTCCCGGTGCCAGAACCCGCTGAACTCTCTCGAAATACTCTTTTGTAAAGAGTTGAAATGATGGCCCTTCTTCAATAGGGTCAGACAGATCTGAGATGACAATATCCCACTTCTGATCGGTCGTATCTAAAACTTCCAGAGCATCACCGATTACCAGCTTGGTACGTGCATCATCAAATGCATTTTGGTGCATCTCTGGCATATGTTCGCGGCAGGCTTCTACCACCTCACCGTCAATATCCACCATCATCGCCTGCTCAACACTCTTCCAGCGGAGAATTTCGCGCACCGTCGCTCCTTCACCGCCTCCCAAAACGAGGACGTTGCGAGGGTTTCCATGACAAATCATTGCTGGGTGTACGAGGGGTTCGTGGTAAAGAAACTCGTCGCCCGTACAGGATTGCCACTTTCCATCCAAAACTAGCCCTTTGCCATACGCACCCGTTTCAACGATGTACATTTCCTGGTAGGCAGTTTTCTTGTAAGCGAGAACTTGGGTTACGCCATGAACATAAATATCCCAAGGCGTGATGTACTCGCTGACCCACAGATCTGCACTCACTTGGCTACCGGCCATAACATACCCTCCTTTCCCCTAATTGGCACAAATAGTCATTATTACAGAACAAGGTTAAATTTCTATCTGAGTGGAGGAAAGTTGGATCGCGGGGCTTTTATTTCATCTTAAGGAAGAGTTTTTTCCTCGGGGCTCTCAAAAAGTGTCAATACTTGGTCAAAAAATTCATCACCAGCACGGGTTTGCAAAATCGAGCGGGCTAATTCAATTAACTCAGCATCTGGCTGCTTATCGCTCTCAATCAATTTGCTAGCGGGATAGAAGGTAAGGTCGTCTGTTCGCATTTCATTAGTCCTTCCAGTTTGCCAACCAGAAGCTTGTGGCCTCCAAGAAAGCGATTTACCACGCAAAGTAAATTGAAACCATTCAATTTTTCCCTGACGCAGTTCCACAAACACATCAAAATAAGGCTCCCCGCCCTGGTACCAGACTCGACGCGTACCTTCCTCCTTGGCTGGGGTTAATAGCCTCTGATCGATAGGTCTTAGGGAAGCACCCAGTGCTGTAATTTCATTTTGATCCATCAGCGTAATCATTTCGTGTCCAGCTGCCTGGTTCATCCAGTAATACTTAACCATGTTCGAGGCGGCGTCGTCTCTAGAAATATCTCTAACTTGATACACAGTTCCTAGCTATTGTTCCGGATGTGAGTGCCAAACCAAGCCTTGTCTAATCAGGTACTACATAAAAGCTGTGACTAATTCAAGCAAACATTCCACTAATTTATCAAGTAGAAAGTATAAATATGAACAATTTAACGAATAATCAACTCCTTTTCTTTGATGGAAGTATTGAGAGAGGAGGCCGGGAGAATTTAAATTTTATTCCAGATGGCTAAATAAATCAGCGAGAACTATATTGGAAAATAAGAACCCTTCTGGGTCACTGAGCCTCAGCTGTCCACTGTTCGGAAGTTTTTGGGTATTTTGCAGCTCAATCATCTCTCCATTTGCCCCAACTACTTCTACCCATGCATTACGGTAGTATGGCTGCAAAGCTGCCCAAATTTGTTCGAGGGTTTTTTCTCCAAACTGTTGAGTTAAGGTGGACAGAGTTAGTCCTTCGGCTAAACGTAGCCCTAGCATTAAAGTTTCTAGCAAGACATCTGTTTGTGATGTCCTTGAACCATCAAGGATGCCACCTGCCTCAATGAGCTGCTGTACCCAAGCATAATATTCCCGTCTAGTGCGAGGTCGGGTGAACCGATGCCCTTGGACATAGCTAGCGGCTCCCATACCAAAACCATAGTAGGGTCGGTTTTCCCAATAAACCCGATTGTGGCGGCATTGATGACCGGGCAAAGCATAGTTGGAGATTTCATAATGCTCGTAACCCGCATGGCTGAGGATTTGCTGCGCGAGGCGGTACATCTGGGCAGCCGTGTCATCAGTTGGTAGGGGTTTGGCACCGGGTGCGTACTGCCGTCCAAAAGCGGTGACGGGTTCAACAATTAGGTCATAGCAGGAGATATGGGTGGGAGCTAGATGAACAGAGGCTTCAAGAGATTCCTGCCATTGTTCTAAGGTTTGATTAGGCAACCCAGAAATCAAATCAACGCTGAAGTCGGGAACCTCTACTTTGCACAGTAGATCAACTGCTGCAAAGATATCATTGGCGTTGTGCGATCGCCCACAAACTCTCAACAATTCATCCTGAAACGCCTGAACACCCAAGCTGATTCGATTCACCCCGGCAGCCTGGTATCCTTTAAGCTGTTCCAGACTGAATGTTCCTGGGTCCATTTCCATTGAAATCTCGACCCCGGCCGTTACCCCAAAGTGCTGGTCTATTATCTCCAAAATGCGTCCTAGCTGTTCAACCGATAGCAGCGACGGTGTCCCGCCGCCCAAAAACACGGTTTCTAAAGAGTGCCCAGACGATGGTGTCGTTGCAATTTCTTGGCACAACACCTCGACATATTGCTCAATTGTGCCTGAGGTACTCCCTGTCGCTTGATCGCCGACCACAGACACTGGAAAATCACAGTAGTAACAGCGGCGTCGGCAGAAGGGAATATGAATATAGGCGGAACTGGGAATTAGAGAATTAATAACTTTCTCAGCGTTTTGTAAGGAATTGACCATGTTCTTTTCACCCCAAGACTTCAAGGCTGAAGCTAATTCTGAAGACTTGATTAACACTTATTAATGAAATGAGTCTTTTGCTTGGATTTACAGTTACACGCTGGCAACTCGAAAACTTCCCAGCCCAGGGATTGCAATCAATGTACAGATAACCCTTGAGGTAGATTTCTACTTGGGAGTAAGAAATCTATATGTCAAATATTGTTGCTCGTTATACAGGGACATGGCAGTTTAGTTAAGCCGCTCGACTCACGAAAACAAAATGAGCTGAAAGATATAATGAATCTGATTGCTCTTATATCATTCTTTTGTCTATTAAATTCCTTATGGAATATCAACCAAATTACTTGGATTGGAACGATGCTTGATTTTGTTATCATACTTTTATTCATCCTAGCAGCCGCAGGGCTAGGGTTCGATAGCGTTGAACTGCTGCCCCAATCCGTACAGGATCAGGCTTCTAACCTAGAAGCTTTACGCTTGGTCACGGCTGTCTTTGGTGCCATCATTGGATTTGCGGTTGGCTTGATGGTGCAGGTTACCTACCGTCGCTTCCAAGCACAAGTGCGCAAAATGCCTATAGAGGTGCTTTTGACCAGGGCAGTTGGTCTAGTGCTGGGACTGCTGATCGCTAACTTGATGCTGGCACCGATCTTCTTGATACCGCTTCCGTTAGATTTTGGCTTTATTAAGCCCCTAGCTGGGATTTTGGGCAGTGTCATGTTTGCCTTTTTAGGTATTAGTCTGGCGGATACCCACGGTCGCACGTTTTTACGGTTGATTAACCCCAACAGCATAGAAAGCATTTTGGTGGCAGAAGGCACACTTAAACCTGCATCTAGCAAAGTTTTAGACACTAGCTGCATTATTGATGGTCGCATCGAAGAACTGCTGAATACAGGTTTTGTCGAAGGTCAAATTCTGGTGTCACAGTTCGTCTTGCAGGAGTTGCAGCAACTGGCTGATGCCGCCAACGATCAAAAGCGTATCCGGGGACGCCGTGGCTTAGAAATTCTGAATCGGATGCAACAAGCTTACCCAGACCGCTTGGTGATTCACCCGGCTGATTACGAAGACGTTAACACCGTAGATGCTAAATTGGTGCGTTTCGCTCAGGAAATCAATGGCACGCTTGTAACGAATGACTACAACCTGAGTAAAGTGGCCAATTTACAAAAGGTGCCTGTGCTCAACGTGAATGATCTTGCTCAAGCCGTGCGCCCCATCTATCTACCAGGCGACAGCATTGAGTTGAAAATTCTCAAGGAGGGCAAAGAACCGTCGCAGGGCGTGGGCTATCTCGACGATGGCACAATGGTTGTTGTGGAGGAAGGGGTTAGCCACCTTGGTGGTGAACTGCGGGTGATTGTGACATCCGCGTTGCAGACTTCAGCAGGGCGGATGATTTTTGCTCGACCCCAAGCATCGGTTGCGGCTTAAGGCGAGGAGTGGTTTTGTTCGTATCAAACGATTGAGCCGGTGCCTCTAATTGGCATCGGTTCTGGCTTAAGGGCGGGAAATCTCTCTCCTAGATGCTTAGTTGAGAAGATCTTTGATAGCGTTTAAAAAGCTTTGTTCAATGTAGGGCTTGGTAAAGTAAGCTGTCGCTCCTAAGTGCATTGCCAATCGTCGGTGCTTGTCGTTGTTGCGGGAGGTGAGCATTACCACTGGAACTTGCTGAAGTTGAGGGTCTTGGCGACGATGAGTTAAAAAGTCAAAGCCGTTCAGATTCGGCATTTCAATGTCACTAATGACTAGATTCACTTCGGCATTGGACTGCAACTGTTTGAGAGCTTCCCAACCATCCCCAGCTTGCAAGACGCGGTAACCTGCTCTTTCCAAGCTCATTGCCAAGGTTTTCCGTAGAGACGCCGCATCATCGACAACCAAAACTGTAGGACTTGTTGCCCAGTTGAGCGAGGCTAAGGTGTGGCTAACTGATGAATGGGTATGAGCGGCGATGGTGCGATCACGGTCGAATTCGAGGCTTTGCTCTGACTCTGATAGAGTAGCGATCGCACTTTGCCCAGTTTCAGAAGTGATCGCAGTTGCCTGGAACTCTTGACCCAACGATTGCTCTACTAAGGTCACAGCATCAATTACGGGAATCAAGCTGCCATCCCCTAAGATTGTACAGCCGTAGGTATAACTGGGGGGAGCAACCACCCCTCCAAACGGTTTGATCACCAGTTTTTGTTCCGTAACCAAATGATCAACTTCTAGGGCAAACACCTGTTGCCCCCGATTGAACACTAGCAACGGCGGTATTAAATCAGTTGAAGACGATTCTATGACCAATGCTTGACCCAGAGGCGTTTCTGGTACCGGATAGGCATAATCCAAGAGGTCGGCGGCTCGATAAATGGGGACAAATTGTCCCCGCCACGGCAAAAAGCGCTGAGATTGGTTTCGTTGAATCTGGTTAGGTTTGGGTAGGACGATTTCTTCAATGCTGTCAGATGGGAATGCCAACGCCTTGGAACCCACCAAGCCCACAATTAATTTAGCACTCGTCAGCGTTAGCGGTAGGCGAATGGTAAAGGTGGTGCCAACTCCCGGTTTTGAGGTCATCGAGATCGTGCCCTTGAGGAGTTGCAGTTGCGATCGCACCACGTCTAAACCAACCCCCCGTCCTGAGAGTTCGTTCACCTGTTTGGCTGTGGAAAATCCTGGCAGAAAAATTAAATCACACAGCTGATTTTCGGACACATTCAACAGTTGTTCGGGTGAAATAAATCCCCTTTCCAAGGCTCGACGACCAATCGCTTCTAGATTCAGACCTTGACCATCATCTGTGACTTCAATAATGGTTTGCCCCCCTTGGTGGTAGGCTTTGATTTCAATTTCGCCTTGGTCGGACTTCCCTTGCTGACGCCTCAGTTCTGGAAGTTCGATCCCGTGGTCAAAGGCATTTCGCAGCAAATGTAACAAGGGATCGTAGATTTTTTCGAGGACGGCTTTGTCAACGAGTACCTCTGTACCCCGTAATTTCAAACTGGCGGGTTTGTGATAGGTGATTGATAAATCGCGCAAAATTCGTGGAAAACGGTTGAGTACTTCGCCCAGAGGTAACATGCGAGCCCAAACGAACTCATCCTGTAGGTTGGTGAGCATTTTACGCAGTTGGTCTAGAGTTCGGTCAGATTGCTTCGCAAATAGACCAATATCAGCCACGGATTCTTTCAACTGAACCATGTCTTCTAGAAACCGTTGCAGTAATGAGTGTAAGGTTCCATAGCTGTCCATTTCCAAAGCGTCAAACTCAGCCTGAGTTGTGGCCAATTCTCGGAGTTGACCGACTGAATCTGGCACTGTTTGGTAGCTATAGCTTCGGTCAGGAACTAGTGTTTGGTCGGATACCTTCCGCAATTGTTCGACGATGTGTTCGATCGCATCGGCTCGATTCAGCAGTTCTTGCACCGAACTCTGGAGTTGACGATTCTCCAAGGAAAGACCACTGCGGCGGATGGCAGACTCACTCACTAGATTATTCATCCGTTCCAGGCGATCGGCATCAACCCGTACTGTAACTGCTGGTGTGACGGGTATGTTGTCCTGATGAATTGGGGTTGAGCTTGGCTGGAGTGGCTTTGTCTCTGGTAATAACTGGGGGGGCAGGTTGGTTATATTTTCGATAGATGACGTTTCAATCGCTTGAGCCGTTACATCTACTATGGTTTCTGCTGTATTTGTCGCTGTGGCTTTTGTTTGCTGTTGGTGTTGAAGTTCCTTGAGTGTAGAGGTAAGCCGAATCAGGGAGTTGGACGCAGATGTGTCTGATTCGACACTTGCCGCCGCGTCGAGCAAAAGTTCCTCCCACGAAGCTAGTTCTTCTACCTCGCTTTCACTGACTCCTATCTCCTCATCAGCCAATTCTCCATCCAGGAGGATAGGCAACAGGGGTTGATCAGCCTCGGCTAGGTTATCATCACTATCCTCAGGAGAAAACGCGAAATGCTCTAACTCTGCGATCGCTTCTTCAAGTGAATCCGACTCAACGAGTGAGTCATCAACTCCGAACTCTTCTTGCTGATTAATGGGGTGTAAAACATCCTCATTCCAGTTTTGCCTAAGAAGCTCTTGCTCACGAGGAACCCCTGCAAAGTCAGCCTGAGCCAGTTCCCATAGAGCCGCCGAGAGGTTTCCGTCTGGAGTAGCATTCCCAGCTAGCACGGCTTCTCGGTAGGTTTGAAAATCAGCCAGAGCCAGTTGTGTAATTTTTAGTGCCTGTTCCGGATGGACATTAAGCGCCGTGAGAGCGGCTTCAGCAATAATCCCTAATCCTGGCTTATTGAGGATTTCAGCAAGCTCGACAAACACCTCTGCTTGTTTACGTAATTCTCCCGCCACTTGGTAAGATTGAGGGTCAGCAACAACAGCGGCGAGTTGCTCAAGCCCATGCCCGACATCGACTTCAAAGATCGACATTGTCATATCAACCCCCAATTGCGCTGAGGTGGGGATGTCGAAGTTTTCCATCTGGGCGAAGGCGTCTTCCAATCGTTCTTCCAGCTGGGCGAAAATGGGTTCGGCTGCCGCAAAGGCTTGCTCGGCGTCAAATTGACCGGATGCCATCTGCTGAATCAGGGGCAAGCGCAGGCAATCGTAAGCCGAGAGCAGTTGACTTTCCAGGCCAGTATCAATCTCGATAGTGTCGCTGTAAAGAGCCTTGAAGATATTTTCCAAGCGGTGAGCCAAGGTCGCGATCGCCTCTAGCCCTACACCAGCAGCTCCCCCTTTAAGGGAATGAGAAGTTCGCATTAAACTGTGGATTTTGCTATTGCTGCGCTCTTGCCTGAGGGTCAGTAGCTCAGTTTCGATCACCTGCAAAAACTCAGGAACTTCTTCGATGAAAAAATTATAAGCGTGGTCGCGAATATCAGGGTTGACTGCCATTTCAAGAGTTGAAGGTTAGAAGGTTGAAAGGTTGAAGGTTGAAAGTTGAAAGGTTGAAGGTTGAAAGTTGAAAGGTTGAAGGTTGAAAGTTGAAGATATAACCTGCTAACCTGTTAACCTGCAATCTGCTAACCTGCAACCTGTTGCCCTACAACCTGCAACTCATTAGCTGACTTTGAATTGAGCAACATCCTCTTGCAGAGCCTGGGCAACTCGTTGGAGTTGTTCAAATGAAGACGATACAACAGTGGCTTCTTTTGAAGTTTGTTCGGCAATCTGGGCGACCTGCGTTATGGTTTGGGTAACTGTTTCAGAGACTCCTGATTGCTGAATCGCAGCTTGAGCGATTTCTTCTACCAATTGGCTGACTTCAGCAGACGCGACCGTAATCTTGTTGAGACTTAGACGAGTTTCGTCTACCAGTTTGGTTCCCATCACTACCTGCTCGGTACCCGCTTCCATCGCGGCAATTACCTCATTGGTTTCTCCCTGGATTGCTGCAATCAGCTTTTCAATTTCTCTACTGGCTTCTGCCGATTGCTGCGCCAGCGTTCGCACCTCATCTGCAACGATCGCAAAACCTCGCCCTTGTTCCCCAGCACGCGTCGCCTCAATGGAAGCATTGAAAGCCAGCATCTTGGTCTGAGAGGCAAATTCACTAATTAAGTTAACAACAGTAGAAATCTTTTGCGAAGATTCTCCAAGATACTTGACTTTTTGGCGTGTTTGTGAAACGGTTTCTCTAATCGCCACGATTCCTTCCACAGTTCGGTTGATTGCCGCATCGCCTTCTTCCACTGTTTGACTGGCTCGGCGTACCACTTGGGCGGCCTTTTCCGCACTAAGTGCCACATGTCGAGACGATTGAGCCATCTCTTGCACCTGTGTGAGTGCTACTGTAATAT
The DNA here is from genome assembly GCF_036703385.1 of Allocoleopsis sp. Taxonomy (NCBI): domain Bacteria; kingdom Bacillati; phylum Cyanobacteriota; class Cyanophyceae; order Coleofasciculales; family Coleofasciculaceae; genus Allocoleopsis; species Allocoleopsis sp. Next base: position 21,568 of record NZ_DATNPA010000491.1, read on the forward strand.
CCTCGGCTTGACGTAAGGCTTCTTGTGAGAGCGTTTGGACAGACAGTTCATTGTTGCTGGTGGTTTCGGCTACATTGCTAGCTGCGGCTTGCACTTTGGTAACAATTTCGCGCAAGTTAGCTACCATGAAATTGTAGGAGTCTGCGATCGTCCCAATGTCATCGGCTGTCACTGTCGCTCGGATTGTGAGGTCTCCATCATTAATCGGTTCGACTTCTTCCAGAAGTTCCAACACCCGATTTTGCAACATTATCGTGAGCTGGCGCTGCTCTTCGGCGGCCTGTTCTTTTTCCCCCAAGAGCCCTTTGAGCTGACCTGCCATGTTATTGATCGTATCTCCCAACAGGGCCAGTTCATCACTTCCCTGTACTTCCAAGTAAGTATCTAGTTCTCCCTGACCAATTTTGATCACCGCGTCTGTCGCACTCACAATTGGCTTTGTGGCTCGGTTCGCGACATAAATAGCGATCGCTGCCACCACCAGAGCGAAAAAGCCAGTCCCTACAATCAACGTTAGGAGCAAATGTTTCTGGGGGGCAAAAGCGATATCTGTCGGGCGGGCAACAACTAAACCCCAGTTCAAGCCATACCCATTGGCAAGTTCTTTATTGGGAACGTAAGTGAAAATTTGTTCCTTTCCCTTCTCGGTAGCGATCGTTGTCAGCCTTTGCTTACCTGCTTTCTGGATTTGGGAAGACACATTGGGGAATAGGTCTGCTAGCTTTTTCTGAAGGGCTTGTGGGTTACTTGATGCAGTAATTTGCCCTTTAGAATCCGTCACATAAAATTCTTGACCCCGCTTTGCATTGACCTTAAATAAGTTGTTAATCAGGCCCATCGAGGTGCGGATACGGACGAAGGCGATTGTTTTGCTAGTGGCTTTACTTTTGACGGGAGCAGCAACGAAAAAACTAAACTCGCCAGTGGCGGTGTTCGGGCGAGGGTCAACGATCGCAGGACGGTCTGTTTCCTGTGCCGCCTGAGTATAATCTGCTTTAAGGATTTGCTGTAGGTCAATTTTTCCACCCCCACTGGCGATCAGTTCGTCGGCTTTAGGGTTATATACAACAATACTGTTGTAGACTTTGGAAGACTCCATCAAATCCTTGAGGATAGCATTTTTTTCCTCAGTCGTGAGCGCATCTCGCACCTTGGGATTAGTGAAGGCATCGAGCTGAGACAGTGTGATGATGTCACTGAAGCGCTCTTTGATGAAGAGATTTAACTTGTCTTCTAAGCCTTCAGCATTGCTTGTTTCACTTTGAACAATTTGCTCCTCAATCCCTCGACCTGCCGTGAAATAGGCGGTTGTTCCGACTAACATTACTGGAATCGTGCCGATGGCGAGTGCCAGTATTGTTGTTTTGGTTCGCAGACTTGTAAAGTTCAGACTACGCAAGCGCCACCAAGGGTTTTGCCGCTTTTGTAGAGGAAGGGATCGAGTCTTTTCACTAGGCTCACTTGTTTGGGAGGGCAGCAGCGTAGAAAAAGAGGGGGATTCCTCAATAGCAGGAATTTGACCCCCAATTGGAAAACCGTTAGAGGTTAAATGCCCTTCATGGGTAGTCTTCTCAAAGGAATTTCGGGGAGGAATCTGAGTCATAAAAGAAACTCTTTATTGGAATTAGGTAGCTGGTGGTTGCAAGTCAGCCCAAATACCAGGGAGACAAAGGAGAGTGTTGAGTTCGTTGAAGTTAACATCAAACGTGGTAGAAAGCATGGCTATACTCCTAAGCTGTTGGGCTTTGAATTTGCCGATTTGGGCGGAAAGGGAGATAGGGAGATGCGAAGATGGGGCGAGGGATTCAATGAGTGACCCAGAAAACTGATGGAGATTTTTACCCCAACTGCAAACCATAACCCCTAGAGGTGGGGAACTGTGACTTCCTCAAGAGTCGCGTTGCGATCGCAACGCAGTGAGCAAGTGCATAGGATTAGAAAACTGATCAGGGGTCACTTTTGATGGTTTTGGGGTGTTCAATGCCCAGTGAGCCCTATTCAAACATCTGGCTTAGGCATTGCAGCCATAATCGCTTCACCATCGAGAACGGCTAATACATCGTCGTCTGCTTTCCACCAGTAACCGCGCAAAAATGGCAACAGACCTTGGTGAACCGTGGAGGGTGGTGGGGACTGAATTTGCCCTAAATCGCACCACTCAATATCTTCCAAGCGATTTACGATGACACCGAGTAGCTGCTGCTTCACCGTGGTAGACGTTACGTTGTTAGGAAGAGAGTGCAATACAACCGTTGTATACGTTAAAGTACTATGGCGCTGTTGGTAACTGGGAGTGAGTCCAACTAAGTGCCCCAAATCCGCAATCCATAGAATTTCGCCTCGCCAGTTGTAGACTCCCCTGATCCAAGCAGGCATGTGAGGAATTGGTACAATTTGACTGATGGGAATATTGAATACCTCAGCCAATTGTGGAAGTGATAAGAGTGCCGTTGTATCAGGCTCTAAATGAAACCGCAAAAACGGTTCTCTTTCACTTGAAGACTCTGAATTCGGTAGTGGTAATAAGGGATTTGGAACCGATAAAGAATTGGACATGGATTTTCGTTCAGGCTTAGCTTCTGAGCAGATTTTTAACGGTGTCCACGAGTTCGGTTTGGTCGATAGGCTTGACAAGGTAGGCATCTGCTCCATGTTTCAGACCCCACCTTTGATTGAGCTTGCCTCCTTTAGTAGAGCAGATCACAATAGGAATTTTGCTGGTTTCTGCTTGGGCTTTAAGTTCGCGACAGAGTTCAAATCCACTGCGATCAGGTAGTACCACGTCTAAGATGATTACATCCGGTTTGTGACGATTAATTTTGGCCACAGCGTCTTCTGCATTGATAGCTTTCAACACATTAAGACCTCCTTGCATTAGACAACCAGAGAGGAGTTCTTGATCACTCAAGCAATCTTCAACGATTAGGGCAGTACTCATAGGATTGATAGGAGTGCGAAACAACAGAAAAGAATTATTAAAAAATTGTTTATTGGTAGATGTAAGATGCCAATAGCTCACTTATCTACGCTAACATATGCCGTGTAAATGGCTATAGCCTTAAACCCTCCAAATTTAACTTTCTTGAGAGTTAATCACATTCTGCGATAAATGCAGGGAAATTGTGCTTAATACTTTCCCAGCATCTACAGGTTTACTCAAGAAAGCTGTCGCCCCAAAAAGCCGCGCTCGGACTTGATCAACGATTCCATCATTGCCCGTCAAGATGATAATGGGAGTATTCCGAAAAGAGGGAGCCTTGCGCAATTGGCTACAGATTTCATACCCGTTGGTGTTTGGCATCATTAAATCTAAAAAAATCACATCAGGCTTAGAGGTTAAAAGGCTTGTTAGGGCTCGTAGACCATCATTAATACCCAAAAATCGATAGCCTGCTGCTGTTAGAAGCTTTTCTAGGGTTTGACAAACTGCTGTACTGTCATCTACACAGGCAATGAGGGGTTTGGTAGGATTGGCTTGCTTGGAGGGTAGATCGGGAACATTACGACTAACAGGAGCAGATAAATCGGGGATGTTAATTAGTTCCACTAACCCGGATTTAATGTAGGGTAGCAGTAAGCGAGTCACTTGTACGACATCCCGCTTCATTTTAACAGCGAGATCGCGTAGAGTATTTTCACCATCTAGAAGTTGAGTTAAAGCTTTGTAACTCTTTACTGATGTGTATTTTTGCAATTTATGTGGTTGCTTAATTATCGGTGCTGTGTTGAGAGAATAGCCCGTGAACTTAGCATCCCACAAACCTTGCCAAAGCTGCTGAACTTCTGCGATCGCTTGTTTTTCATCAATCAATGCAACGGGTTTCGATATAGAGGGATATTCCTTGATTTGATGGGTCAACCCTTCGTCTTGTGATAAATCAAAAAGTACCTCCTCTACAACAGATTGGATTAACTTTTCAACTTGCTCTTCGCTGATTTTTTGCTGACTTATCCACAAGCTAAATAGCTGATATTCCCAGCTATTTATAAAGGGATCTGACTCTATTTTATACAAATCATATTGCAGCTCTGTAACATCAACAACCTGAATTTGAGGACAATAAGTGGCTAAGTTTCTTACCCAACGCCGGACTGAATGAGTACCTCCTGTCGCATACATAATGCGCCCATTGCAGAAATAAAAAGTCCATTTTTTTTCACCACTCGGAGCGATCCATATCAGTTTGCCGCTAAACTGAATCTCCTGAAAAGTTCCAAAAATTTGAGCCTTCTTGGATTGTTTGAATCTATGTCTCTCTAGGAAATTAGCGGCCATTTTAGTGGTCATGGTAATTACTTTTTCTGCGGGTCAATACAAAATAAAAATTCAATTCTGTAGCTTGTGTAGGAATTGAGTATTATATTTTTTCCTGACTTAAAAATCGGGAGTATTTTTTTGTCGGATATATAGCTTACTTCATCTGAGTAAAAGCCATGTATATTCCTGAAAGACAATCTGGTGCTATACTCATTAATAAGATATATTCTGTTGAAAACTACCTTTCAGTTAACGAAATTAATAATAAAGCAGCCTGTAATCTAGGGTATAATTCAAAGGTGCCTTGGGTGAAATTTAGAGGCTCTGTTCCAGATTAACAGAATTTTTTTAAAAGAATAGTCTTATTCAGTAATTTTATAAAAATAATAAATTTCAATTAAATAAAATAAGAAAACTTTATTTTGGTCAAATAATAATGGGCTTTTAGAGTAGGCAAGGATAACATGTAAGAATTCAGGAATTAATGGAGCGTTTGCCCAACATAAGACATGGCGAGAAACCGAAGAGCATACCATCTATCAAACTTGGGCAATAGGGTTTGAGCTACGAGTTGCCCTAAGTAAGTTAGTGGCTAGACTGAGACGGATATGAGGCTCTGAAGTTACTGCATTCCCTATCAGACAAAGCACAGCAATGATGGTACTTTTTTGACCACCCTGATACCAAGTTGCAGCTCATAGTAGCAGATAGGGGAGACAAGCAAGACAAGAGGGACAAGGAAAAGAAAGTAGTATCTACGTTAGCGAAGCGGCTCCGTAGGAGCAACGCAACTTCGTATGAAACACCACCAGACAACAACCTAGCTGAGCGAGACCTATGCTTGGCAGTGACCAAGCGCAAGGTCAGTAATGGCTCTTGGTAAAGGGAAAGGGGGAAAGCCTGGTTTCCTTTTTCCTTTTGCTGACATCTGTCTTGAAAGAAGGGAGTAGGGAGTGGGGAATGGGGGAAGAGTCTTTTATTGTTTTTTGTGAGCGTCCAGCTCATGGGGGTCTTGCACCAGTCGCATCGCCCGCTTGGGGTTCAAACCCCAGCGTCATAGCTAAAGTCGTCTAAAGACGACTGGATAAGAGTTTCAGCCCATTTCAATGGACTTGAGCTATGAGCCAAGAAATTAATTTCTTGGTGGGTGTGGAGGCTTACTGACAAAGGTGCAAGATCTGAGTTTGCTTACTTCTGCAAGAAGTCTAATGAAGCGATTGCAAGAGACGGTTGATTGAGTCAGTGTAGTGCAGACATGTAGGCCGCAGAAACAGTCGATGATAGAATTTTTCCGGTCAGCCTTGATGGCTAGCTCAGGGTAAGGGAAAGCAAAACCGTCCCTGTTGCCAAAACCCATTAACTGAATTGAGAAGATACGAAGAAAGCTTTCGCGACTTGCATTCCGCTATCAAGTCCTAGCTTGAGTTCTCTCACCTTTCATCCCTTAATAGCGATAACGCCAGCCCTCAATCCTTACGCGCCTACTTTTCCGGGTAGCATCAATTAGCGATTGCACTTTTTAAGGAAAGCAATATTCGTTGATTGAAAATAATTCACTATAGATATTTTAGCTTCAAGATGAGTCTAATGGAAATCTTTCTTTTTGTCAAATATGATGCGGCCTCTCAATTTCTTGAGCCTTATCCACCGTTTTATTGTCACAATGAATATTCTCTCGTTAAAAATAATTTAAGCTAAAAAAACAATTATTGAGAGGAAAATAAAACGCTGAAACTGTTAGCGGGAAAAGGTTACAGCTTTTCCGCAAGAAACTAATATAAGCTCTGTTTTATCGAAAATTTATCATCACTTCATTAAAACTTCATTATTTTAGATTGCCACTGATATTTTCTTTGTTTACAAATAAGAAAGGGCAAAAATCATTCGTAGGGAAATTTAGACTGTAAGATTTGCTGAGCCTAAACGTAAGTCAACCTGAAGGCAGTTGGGCTTAGTTTTTTTGTCTAATTTTTGGAAAACATCCTTTATCCTGTCATCTACCAAAGGGAAATCTATCTATGATTACTGGAAGTCTGCTAATTTTAGCAAGTGGAGGATTTCTGTCTGGAATTCTATCGGGTCTACTAGGAATTGGCGGTGGTTTCATCGTAGTTTCTCTTTTAGTTTCACTAGGCTATACACCCATTCAAGCTGTAGCTACTAGCACCCTAGTGATTGTAATGAGTTCAATTTCTGGTAGCCTACAAAATTGGCGGATGGGCTACCTTGACTATAAGCGAGTCATTCACTTAGGACTTCCCGCTTTAATCACTGCTCCAATAGGGGTATATTTGGCAAATCGAATCCCGTCCTATCTGCTACTCAGCATATTTGGACTTTTTCTAATCGCGAGTATTTATTTAGTAGAACTTCGCAAGCGATTGGCTATCAAAGGAAAGAAGTCTAAAGAGCCAAAAATTAACTCAGTAGTTTCGAGAATTGGAGCTGGCTCTCTTACAGGTATATTGACTGGTTTATTAGGTGTGGGCGGTGGCGCTGTTTTGGTACCTCTACAAATGTTACTCCTAGGAGAACCAATCAAAGTAGCCATTCAGACTAGTCTAGGCGTTATTGTGGCTACTGCTGTATCCGCCTGTATAGGACATGCGTCGGAGGGACATATTTTGTTTATCCAAGGTTTCCTTCTGGGAGCGGGAGGGTTCCTAGGGGCTCAGGTAAGCACTCGCTTTTTACCAAAACTATCAGAGTCTATAGTAGTTCGGCTCTTTCGTATCTTCCTCGCAATAATATCAACTTACATGTTTTGGCAAGCTTGGACAATCTATCAAGGTGTCTAAGCCTTCCAGGTGATCATAAATCGGGTGCATCTCAAATTTGCAATAACACTTTTTAATCAAGTCTGCAACCTTTATCCCACACTCTTTTTGTAACATATATATAGCGGTTATCAATCGAGTGGAATACAAATTTTTGGTAGGGGCACGGCAATGCCGTGCCCTTACTGTATTCTAGGCAAATGAGAACTGCTACACATACCATAGAATGTCTCTACTAGCATAGATATTTTTGAAAAATATATTTCTATTTAAATTATTGATTTAAATTAGTCAGTATTGGCGTCTAGAAGGGTAATTTTTACCATAGCCAGTAGCCCTAAAACTGAATCTTCTTAATTATATATAGCAGCTACCGTTAAGGTTTTTAGTTGGGATAGGAGTAAAAATTAAAGCCTCACAAAGAGAATAAAAAAAAGATTTTGAGAGAGTTCAGAGTGTACCATCGCGAAGTGAGAAACGCTATACATCTTGCATGCTTTGAATAAAGTTTCAATAAATATGGCCTTTATTTTTAATAACATGAAAACTAAAGTTTGTTATTTAAAGATTTCATATAAAATTCTTCCTTGAATTTATTATTAATAGTAATTTTACAGGGACTACTCCTTTAGAGGTATAAATCTAGTTCCAATTATTGCTAAGATTTAAAAGAGTAAAAATAAAAACAAACAACAGCAACTTATGGCTAGGCTCAAGCGTCTCAATGTTATGTATGTTGCAGCCATGTTACTAAAGGTTTGTTGGATAATTAACTCAGAAACCCATCGATTCGTTCAAAGGCATACCTCATAAAAATGAGGTATTCAATCTTCTAACTCATCAACAAAAAATGTATCATTTTCATTTCTTGAAAATGGGGAAATGACAAATAAGTCATTCTGGAAAAAGCAGTAATCTCCAAATATAGAGATGACAAAGGTTTGAGTAACTATAAATTGCTTTAACTGCATCTGTTTGGGCTGCTTCTCAACATAATGAGGTGATTAATAAACTATCTCTGTCTCATCACTTTTCGACTTCAGAAAAAAGTCACAATTTGGCTTGCTTAAAAGAAAGGTGAATCGCTGTTGATAGGTTATCAATCTAAAGATGAACTCAAATCTCTATCTCAATAGCTGCTCCGTCATGATGTTATTCTTTTGCCGATACTCTCGTTAAATGAATCGACGGACTTGTAAAGAACAGACAAAAGCTTGAAGAAATCTAAGAGGTTAAATAAAATGCCTAGAATTTTAGAGAGAACCACCAACAATTTCTTGCAGCTTCCTGCCCGAGAAATTAAACCTCGCCAACAGGGAATGTCCATATTGATAGACAATGGAATTCCTACACAACATTTCGTAGATGTTGTTAGTAGTCATAGAGAACTTATTGATTTAGTAAAGTTCGGTTGGTGTACCTCCTTAATCACGAAAGACCTTGGCAAGAAAATTGAATGCCTTGCTGCAAATGGCATAGAATTTTATTTCGGAGGGACTCTTTTTGAAAAGGCACTACAACAAAACAAGCTGGATTCACTTTATAATTATTTTAAGCAATGGCGTTGTCGATATGTAGAAATATCAAACGGCACAATTAACCTGAATAACAGGGATAAAGCTAAATATATATCAGACTTCTCCAGGGAATTTGATGTTTTCAGTGAGGTGGGTTATAAAGATAATGAAAAATCCCAAAGTTTAGCTCCAGAAAAGTGGATTGAATTTATTAGTGAAGATTTGGAGGCTGGAGCTGTGAAGGTTATTACAGAGGCTAGAGAAAGTGGACGGAGTGGAATTTGCGCAGCAGATGGAAGTATCAAGTGTGATTTAATCCAGAAAATAGCGAGTTCTGGAATTAATTTTAAAAACCTAGTTTTTGAGGCTCCCAATAAGTCATTACAGGTTTATTTTATTAAACAATTTGGCTCAAATGTCAATCTAGCCAATATTGCCTTTGATGATGTTATTGGTTTAGAAACGTTAAGATTGGGTCTGCGTTCAGACACGTTGAATCTTTTTGAAGGAGTAATCAATGAGAAATTCTGAAAATGTTTTTCACTTGGCTATACCCTGTAAAGACCTTGATGAGACTCAGGAGTTTTATGTGGACAAGCTGGGTTGCCAGTTAGCTCGCCGATATGCAGATAGAGTGACCTTAAATTTTTTTGGTGATCAGTTAGTTTGTCACCTCGATCCTGACAAAGTAGACCCTTCACCACAGATGTATCCCAGACATTTCGGTATAACTTTCAAGCGAAAAGAAGATTTTGAAACTTTGCTGGAATTAGCCAAGGAGCGAAAGATTGAATTTTTCCAAGAGCTTACAGTGAGGTTTCCTGGAAAAATCGAAAAGCATCTGACTTTTTTCTTGAAAGATCCATCCAACAATTTATTGGAATTTAAATTTTATGAGGACTCAAACATGATGTATTAGGCTTCTTGCAGACTTAAGGAAAAGGAAAAAGGGAAAAGGGAACGAGGCTTTTCCCTTTTCCTCTTACACCCTTCCCCCATTTCTGATAAATTTTTGATTGTTGCAAGAGGTCTACTCTTTCTACTCCTGCAAAATTGTCTTAGAAACAATCCGAGTCTTCTTGCGATCGGCTTCCGAAAGCTCTTCCCCGGCTTGCAAGCGAGTGGCGCTGGTTTGTAGCACTGTAGCCGCACTTTGATCGCCCATTTGCAGAGCTGTTTTGGCTGCCGTTTGCAGCATCGTTGCGGCACCGGAGCGATCGCCCTCTTGCAACTTCGCCTCAGCAATTTGAGTCTGCCGATACTTCGCCAAAGCCAGGATAGACTTTTGCACCTCAGGATTGAGAGCGGGTTGATACACACTCTGAACCTCTGCCTCGATGGGCACCACTTCCGAGAGTAAGGCTTCTTCCCCTACCATCGGGTCATCATAGCGGACTTGTAAATTGGCGATCGCTTGACGCCCCTGTGGCAGTTGACCCAGATAAAGGTTCGCTAAAATGACCCGTTGAGCATCAGTCATCAAATCTCCCAATCGCACCACAAACTTGTCGCCCTCTCGTTGCACGGGCAATTCAATCGTCTCTGGAGCGACCTGAGCAATGGGTTTAAGTTCCGCCAACCGCACCTTAGGCATTAAAGAGAAGAGTAGATAGGCGTTGGTGAGCTGCACCGATTGGGCACGCTCAAACAGTCTGGAAAATTCATCAGCGGCTTGTTCTGGGCGTTCGATATAGGATAGAGTGCCACCTCCGGCATCCGCAATTTTTTCTAAGATATCTTGGTTCCAGTTTGCCCCAAAGCCCAACGCATTCAAGGTTATGGTGTAGCTGGTCGCTAATTCGGCGAGTTTCAAACAGCGTTTGTTGTCACCATGTTCGTTCTCGCCATCGGTGAGCAAAAATACCTGAGAGACGCTCTCTTGTTTACCCTTGGCGACTTCTTCGATTCCTAGCTTTAGACCTTCATCAATGGCTGTACCGCCATCTGCCGAAAGTCGCTTGATTTGTTTGATGACACTATCGATGTCGTCAATCGCCTGATTTTTGACCAGAACTTTCGCTCGGTGATCGAAGGCCACAATCGAAATGCGATCGCCTGGGTTAAGTCGCTCGATTAATTGAATGGCTGCCTTTTTCACCGTTTCCAGAGGGCGTCCGTTCATCGAACCACTGTGGTCGAGAACCAGGCACAAATTCAGCGGGACATTGCGAACTTGCCCAGATGCGATCGCACCGATCGCGATCGACAGCTGACGCTGACTACTCGGTTGATTGCCATCAACATGGGCATCATTTAGAGCGGGGTGCAAACCAACTTTCATGTCATAAGGCTCCTGAGCAAGCAAAACGTACTAATAGCAACTTTCTGCCAATACGCTAGTACTACACAATAGCGATGGTCAATAAGCGCACTTGGGAATTACTGAAACTGATAAGTGCCGCAATAACAGCAGAAGTATCTCAAAGGACTGCCACAGGCTGGCTCACTGGCACGTTACTATGTTTAAAGATAGCGTCATTATTGCAGCCCAAAACACCATGAACTTACCCATCCAGGCTGTTCAGTCACCCTACTACGGTAATACCAGTTACCGGACACCGCCGCCAGACTTACCTTCATTGTTGCTGAACGAGCGGATTGTTTATCTGGGTATGCCCTTGGTGCCAGCAGTAACCCAATTAATCATAGCTGAACTCCTGTTTTTGCAGTACCAAGACCCTGACAAGCCGATTAAAATCTACGTCAATTCCACCGGCACCTCCCGTTACGATGGCGAACCCATTGGCTTTGAAACAGAAGCCTTTGCCATTTGTGACACGATGAGCTACATCAAGCCACCCATTCATACCATTTGCCTGGGTTCAGCGATGGGCATGGCGGCGATGCTGCTGTCAGCCGGGACAAAAGGCTGTCGAGCCAGTTTACCGAATGCCTCAATCGTTCTGCACCAGCCCAAGAGTTATACTCGCGGTCAAGCGACGGATATTCAAATTCGGGCTAAGGAAGTGTTGGCGAATAAGGCAACGATGCTCGATATCCTATCTCGCAACACCGGTCAGCCACCGGAAAAGATTGCCAAGGACATGGATCGACTGTTTTACATGACGCCCCAACAGGCGAAAGAGTATGGTCTGATTGACCGCGTGCTGGAAACCACTGAGGTTCCCCCTGCCATAGCGGCGGGCGTTTCTTAAGACCTTTTTCTTCTTTCGATCCGCTGCTTTCAAGGGCGTTTAACCTTTTAATTAATACTTTTCTCTAATTCGGAGCGAATTATGCCTATTGGCATCCCCAAAGTCCCCTATCAGCTGCCTGGATCTCAGTACACAGAGTGGGTTGATATTTACAATCGTCTCTACCGGGAACGGATCATTTTTCTAGGGCAAGAGGTTGATGATGAAATTGCCAATCAGATCATTGCTGTGATGCTTTATCTGGACTCGGAAGACAACAGCAAAGATATTTATCTCTATATCAACTCCCCTGGTGGTATGGTCACCGCCGGCATGGCTATTTATGACACCATGCAGCATATTAAGTCCGATGTCGTGACCATTTGTGTCGGACTGGCGGCGTCTATGGGTTCTTTCTTACTGGCGGCTGGGAAGAAGGGCAAACGCTTAGCATTGCCTCACTCCCGGATTATGATCCACCAACCGTCTGGGGGTACGCGCGGACAAGCCACCGATATTGAGATTGAAGCCAGAGAAATTATCCGCATCCGGCATCAACTGAATCAAATTTACGCGCAAAATACAGGTCAAACCCTTGAGAAGATTGAGAAGGACATGGATCGTGACTTTTTCCTGTCCGCTCAAGAGGCTAAGGACTATGGGCTGATTGACCGCGTGATTGAGGAGAGACCAAACTAGGATAAGACTGAGACTGATTGGTCGCCTAGTTTCCTGAGTCAGCGTTGGGAACTTCCAAATCAAAAAATATCCAATTACCTCTTGAGGGGAGGGCAGGATGCCCTCCCCTATTCAGTACCAGGGGTTAGCGTAGCATAGCCCAGTGCAACTAACGCTAACGCACACGAACATTCAATGAAAGACTCTTCCCCCATTCCCTACTCCCTACTCCCTACTCCCCTCTTTTAAGACAGATTATGTCTTGAGATGGGTAGAAGTTATAGCTTAAAGCTTTGATGATGAAACTATCAATGTCTGACTGTATCCACCGCTTCATCAGAGCCTTTAAATGTCCGAACCTTTACTGATTGTTGATGTACAAGTCGGTTTCATCAACCCATTTACACATCATATCCCCCAACGAGTTGCCCATTTAATTGATCGCGATCGCTATTCACCACTCCTGTTTACTCGGTTTGTCAACGCGCCAGGTAGCCCCTACGATCGCTTTCTCGATTGGCACAGCTGCAAGAGTGAGCCAGAAACTGGAATTGTCCCAGAACTTAAACCCTTTGCTCAAACTGACTTTGTCTTTTCTAAGTCGGGACTGTGCGGTATGCCGGATGAGTTGACAGACTACCTTCGCCAGCAGCGTATTGAACAACTCTTTATTGTCGGCATTGATACTGATATGTGTGTCCTGAAAATCGCAATGGACTTGTTCGATATGGGGATTGAACCTATCGTCTTCACGGATTGTTGTGCTAGCACGGCAGGATTGCAGGCGCATCTGGCAGGACTGGCAGTACTTAGCCGGAATATTGGCGCTATGCGACTGCGCGATGCTGGGCTCAGTGGTGGTTCACTAGCCGCACCTTAGAACAGCCAGTTTTTCGGTAAAGCCAAACCCTTTGTTGTGAGGGTGTCCGCGTTATGGACACACTCTCTGATGCAGATGAATTAAAAGCGGAAAATTCCGTAATAAGCACTTGCAGCTAGAAGGATAATGAGTAAAACTCCGATTGAAGTGCTGACTACATATTGAACAGCGGGTTTTTGAACCGGGTTCGAGTCGCTCTTGTTTAAATTCCTTGAGTTTTCAGTTTTCATGGCTTTCTAAGTTGATGACTGAGTTAAGATATACCGCTTATAAATGCCTTGACTTTTGACAGAAAGGGTTTCTAGCTTTTTCACCCAATGGGGTGAACCCTATCAGGTGAAGCCTCCCTGTTTCAGGCAACCTACAATCAGCTTCGTATCCACAATTGTTTTGATTTTGTGGAGATAAGGAGATGTTAAGGCAAAGATTTGGTAA
>NZ_DATNPA010000492.1:0-10359 GCF_036703385.1 Allocoleopsis sp.
CTAATGTGATTGGGGCTGACCTGAAAAATGAACCTCATGGTAAAGCGAGGTGGGGAAACAATGACCAACTAACTGACTGGCGACTCGCCGCTGAGCGATGTGGCAAGGCAATTCAAGCGATCGCGCCCAATTGGTTGATTGTTGTCGAGGGGGTAGGAAACGTCCCTGAAAAAAACCAGTGGTATTGGGATGGGGGCAATCTGGTAGGTGTCAAGCAATACCCGGTACGCCTCACAAAAGCTAACAAGTTAGTCTATTCTCCTCATGAGTATGGCGCTGGAGTCTATAACCAATCTTGGTTTTCTGACCCCACATTTCCCAACAATATGCCCACCCGCTGGGAAACCGGATTTCACTATATTGCAACTCAAGGAATTGCTCCCATTTGGGTTGGAGAGTTTGGCGGACGGAAGGTGGATACTAGCTCTACAGAGGGAATTTGGCAGCGCAAGTTAGTCAATTTTATTCAGCAGAAGAATCTATCCATTACCTATTGGAGTTGGAATCCTAATAGTGCTGATACGGGTGGTATTCTGCTGGACGACTGGAAAACGGTCGATGCAGCCAAGCAACAACTACTAAGTACACTGTTGCCTACTGGTAGTTTAGCAACAACCTTGTGGAGTACCACCACGACCAATTCAGGTACTGGAACGACTAATCTTTCAAGTACTGGTACAACAGGTAGTGCTAGCAATATAACTACAACCTCGTCTAGCGGTGGTACCACGAGTGCCTCTGGCACCCCTGTCCTTAAAGCAGAAGCGTTGATTCGGTCAGATGAGACTACGCGCCTTTGTGTTAATTTACGAGTTACCAATCAGGGCAATGGCAGTACTCGGAACTGGCAGCTAACGTTTGCGCCCAATCAAGCAACGATTACTCAGGCTTGGGGTGGGAATTTTCTGCCTCAGGGTACGCAGTATTTGGTGAAACCTGAATCGGGGGGAGAGGTGATTCAACCCAATCAAGCTGTAGTCGTCGGATATTGTGCCGACAAACTGGGGTCTAACTACAAACCTACACAACTTTCCGCGATCGCACTATAAAAAACCTGTGGTGATTTAGGCAGTGGCTTGAGAGAGTTGCTGCCAGCGCTGCTGCCACAATTGTGCAATCGCCCCTACCACGTCTGGCAAATCAGCAAATTCCAGACTTTGGCGCTTCAGTTCTGGTGCTATATGCTCTAATCCAATACAGTCTCGACAACAGTACAAAATTTGTTGCCAAGCGTTTTGCCACTCAACTCCTGCCTGCTGATGGGCTTTCAAGGGTTTAAGGCGTTCTTCTTCTTGACGCAGGTGCTGGGCTTGTTGCGCCCAGGCATTGCGCCACGGCTGCACGGCTTCGGGCTGTTTGTGATTATCGTACCAATCTCGTTCGGTACGCAATATTTCGCCCAACTCATCGAGGTTGGCGCGTGAAGTGCAGCGTGCGATCGCTTCCAGTCCCTGTTTTATCCAGAGGGGCAAGCGGCGATAACTGACGAATTTAGCACGAGATTCGACTAGCTTCACCCAAATTTGGTGAGGCCAACACTCTAGGCGCTCGATTTGGTTCAGGGAAATTTTCAGCAGGGTGGCGACTTCCTGGCGTACTTGCTCTAAGGGTAATTGGGCAGGGTCAATGACCCCAGATGTAATTAAGTTCTGGGACATGGTAGATTGCTGATAGTGGGTGTTAAGGTAAGGCGACCGCTTACACGGGCAAGTGGAGCAATCGCCGTACTTGTGACCAAATGGAAGAAGATACTTGCCTGAGAATTATTGCTTCATAGGCACCCCTTGAACTCAATAGTGAGACACTTTTAGGAAAGACCAGTCAGTCACATTGCATCTTGACGGAGTCAGCGAGACTGACGGGTCACTCTCTTGTTGTCTCTTAAAACAAGCTTACTTGTATTTATCAATTCGGTCAACAAGTCTGCTTGTATTTTGTTGCTATCATGTCCAGAAAAAGACAAGAAAATGATGAAGGGGTGTCGCCCTTGAAGCAATTGCGGATAAAAGCAGGTCTGACCCAAGTTGAGCTTGCCAGACTGATTCCTGACAAAACCAGAACTAAAACCCTGACACAGCAGATAGTCAGTGGCTGGGAAAAGGGAAAGTATGAGCCAGAGTTAACCATTCGGCAAATTAGAGCGCTGTGTCGTGCTTTGGGCGTGACTTTTGATGAACTCCCTGAAGATTTTGGACCACCACAGGAGTTGCCTGAGGATGAAGATTAACCACAAATCTGAAGTTGGCGTGGAGAAGTGATAGAAGCAAATCAAGACCAACAGGAGAAGTCTCTGTTGAGGCAACTCAGAGAGCAGAATCAGCTAACGCAGTTTCAGTTGAGGCTACTGATTGGAGTTTCAGAACGCAGAGTCAGTGATTGGGAAAACGGTAACGCTAAGCCAAGCCTTGAGAATGCTGTGGCATTGGCTCGTGCTTATAAGGTTTCGCTTAAGGTAATCTGTCAGGCGTGCGGGATTGATGTGGCAGGTGTACCAGATGATGAGGGTTAGGGCGGGTTTTCAAAGTCCTATATCTTAGTAAAAACGCGATCGCTCTTCAGGTGTATTGATGAATCGAGAGAAGCGAGCAGCTCTGTTCTGGTATCAAAGGCAATCGCCCAACCAACTTGTAAGAAAACAGCCAAGTACCAAAGAAAACAAGGAGATTTAACAAAAGTCCATCCCAATGAAACTGGCAATGAAGAATTATTTGTCATTTATTTAAATAGGTACACCAATGTCTAGTTTTCTCTCTCGGCATAGTCCGAGCCTTCCCTCTATCTAGAAGGCAAAGTTGGTGCGTGTCTCACTACCAGACCTGAAGGGAAACACTGGGCAGATTCTCTTACGGCAAACCTAGACAAATAGAGGCGTCTGAGAATTTTGGTCAAGGAAATAATTGTTTGTCTATATAAGCATGTACACAAGAAAAAAACTTCAATCTGACCTAAATGCGCTTTATGTTGAACGAGCGCATATAAAGAGTGAAGGTTGGTATCTACAACACTGCTGGTTGGTGCAAGTCAAGCCAGGAGGCAATGCCCGTACCAATCGCAAATACTGGCAAGTGAGAAGCCGCCAAGCGATGTTTGATGGCAAAATGCTTAAGCACTTAAGAGCTGATGAAGTGGAGGATTACAGAGCCGCGATTAATCGGGGTCGGCAGTTACAGCAGATTGACCGCCAGATTGAGAAGCTTCAGCAGCGACTCCTTGCACTCACAACAACAGCTCAAAGTAAAGTGCCGTTCACTGCTTTGGATGAACAAGAGCATCTTGTTAAAGAAGTGCTTGCCCAAAGTCAAGAATTGAGAGTTGTACTGCGACACTTAGGCATCCGGAACAAACTATTAAGGACAGGGAGTGTTAGAGTCAGGACTCAGGACTCAGGGTCGGTCGCTGGCGAGCGGGGGTAAGTTGCCCGCGAAAACATAGCAGAGAGGCTAGGTTGAGCCGAAACATAAAAATCCAGTCCTACGCTACCGCAAGACTTAGAGAGTAACTACTTGACCGGATTTGGGGCTATGACTACGACCCAGGGACGAATATTGTAAACGTCTATGTGGGACACTTGCGGCGGAAGTTGGGGGAAGACAGGATTGAGACGATGAGAGGTGTAGGGTATCGGTTGCGAGTATAGGAGAAATGCGATCGCTTCAAATCAGCATTCAAAATAAGGTAACTTAATCTTCTCTAAAATGTGTAAGAGGTCTAGTCTGGGCATCAGAGTTTTTTTGCCTCTGCTGGGGACGGTGTCAGGAAAAGAACTTTGATTTTATGTCCGACGAAGCCAATCAACGTACACCCCCCACCCTGAAGCTTAGCTATAGCTCCCCGCCTTGCTTGAGGATGCATCCATTGCTCTACAAAATTAAATTGCTTCAACTTAAGTTCTATTTGGCGTGGATATCCTAGTTGTGGATCGTAGCTAACATCGGCGCTAATCACACCATCACATGAGCAGCCATTGGGGCCGCATTCCGTTTTCGCGGTATACTTTTCGAGTTCATTAAATAGGTCTGTAATAGTCACTGTTGGCTGTTCCACGAATGATCCTGGTTTTTTGCAGTCCTGAAAAACGTTAATTACCTTTTCGTTTTCAATCTCAACATCTTGCCGACATACTTGAGAAAATCCGCTATCAGTCTCGACAACCATACGATAACGTTTAAAGTCACGCTCTGCCCAACGGCTCTGTGCCTTAGCTAGTTCTTGCTGTGCCAATAAGTTGGGGGCAACACCAACAGCGACGATGCCGCTTATCAATAAAGCAGTACTAATTATGACGCTACGCCACAGGGGTTTCATTGGAGCAACTCTTCCTATACTTCACACTGTCTCGGTTATAAAGGCGAAAGAGTAGGCTTTAGGCCATGTATCGAAAACGGCAACAATGGATATCTCAGCCTTTGTGATAGCTTATCGGCTTGCTGATCTCTCAAGCAGCGTTTTGATTTTCACTGGATTAATTAACTTTTGCGAAACGGCGGCAGTCATCGGCAGCACTGAGGCGACTTTAATATAGAGTCCGCCTAGGCGGACTTAGTATGTTTAGCTGGGATTGCTCCTGCCCAATTGGTTGCTGACTTACAGCATTCCTGAGCGTATCGAGACTCCACCAATGCTCATAGGCAGAGCAATCATCTTTCAGATATCCTTGAAAATCAGTGCTATGGGGTGCAACCATGCTAACGAATGCCCTGATGGAATGCGATCGCGCAGCACAGAGTGCTGTTTCCTATACTACTCCACAAAAAATCTATAGCCCTACGATGCCTGCGACGAGCTACGCCTACACTCCAGGGTTTCGCAACAGACTTGCATCCCGATTGACAATGGATAAGGATGTTTCCGCTAACATAGAAATCAACAATCTGAGAATTTACATATGTTTATCATTCTCCCTTTTATTGCAGGAATTTTTCTATATTTAATACTCTATAAACCTGATAAAGGCTGGCGGGTTGCCACTTTAGATACCGCTATCGTATGGGGAGTTTTAGTGGCGGTAATTACTGAGGGATTAAGTTTATTAAAGTTTATAACATTTAGCGGAGTATTATCAGCTTGGTTATTAATAAATTTGGTATTATGCTTCATTTTTTTTAGGTTTAAAGTCAAATCTTTAGCCAATCTCAAGCTTAGAGCCAATTTTAAAGGAGAACATTTTTATACTATCCTCTTAATCTGTGTAGCTTGTATCTGTCTGACTATTGGTTTAATTGCAATAGTGGCACCGCCCAATAACTGGGACTCTATGGACTATCATATGCCACGGGTAGTTCATTGGATTCAAAACCATAGCGTCGAGCATTATCCAACAAGCTACACACCTCAACTATTCAGTCCCCCTTGGTCAGGATTTGCCATCATGCACTTTCAAATTCTCAGTAGTGGCGATCGCTTTGCAAATCTTGTCCAATGGTTCAGTATGGTTGGTAGTCTCATCGGAGTATCGCTAATTGCCGAGCAACTAGGATCTGATTTGCGAGGTCAAGTTTTCTCTGTTGTCGTATGTGCAACTATTCCTGTAGGAATTCTCCATGCAACAAACACTAAAGATACCTATGTCGTAGCTTTCTGGCTAGTCTGTTTTGTTTACTATGTTCTCGTGGTAGGAAAGCATAGAACAAGTTGGAGCCACATATTAAAACTGAGTGCGAGTTTTGGGCTTGCTATTTTCAGTAAAGGAACAGCCTCTATTTATGGCCTGCCATTTTTTGTCTGGTTAATCTTAATTGATTTTAAATGGAATAAACTTAGAGCATTAAAACATTTAATTGCGTTAATTTTTATTGTTATTACTATTAATTTTTCTCATTATATACGCAATTATGATTTATTCGGTTCACCCAATTCAACGTATTCATACACATTGACTAATGAGGCGTATGGAATTCCAATATTAATTTCAAGTATTATCAAAAATGCTAGTTTACATCTGGTTATTCCACTAGATTATATTAATCCTGCTTGGGTAGAAAATGTCATATACAAAATTCATCAAATGCTCCATGTAGACATCAACGATCCGCGCACTACATTTGGCAGCAATTTTACTCTTCTCTCAATCTTACCCAATTTTGAAGATACAGCTGGTAATCCAATACACTTTTGGCTATTAGTATTTGCTATAGTAATATGTCTTAGTCGTCATGATTTAAGAAACAATAAATATCTTGTTAGCTATGTTATTACTGTTGGGTGTTCATTCGTGCTATTTTGTTTACTTATAAAATGGCAAATATGGCATAGTCGCCTCCACTTGCCTATTTTTGTCCTTGCTTCTCCATTTATTGGAATAGTTTTTTCAAAATTATTCCATAAAAAAATCATCAATGTTATTTTTATATTACTGATAGAATTATCGCTTTTTTATGTGTTTTTTAATGAATTTAGACCAATTGTAGGAGAAAAAAACATATTTAATACTCGACAGATAGAGCAATATTTGAGACCTATCATTACTCAGAAAGATGCATATATTAATACAGCTAATTTTGTGAAAAAAACAGGTTGTCAAAACATAGGATTATCCCTGCAATCTATAGAGTACCCTTGGTGGGTATTGTTAAAAAATCACAATAACCAGCAGGTTCGTCTTGAACATGTGAATGTCAAGAACGTCTCTAACGTAAAGTCTAAGGTTTATCCCTTTAATCATTTCATTCCTTGTGCTATTATTTCCGTTGGGTCTAGGCAAAGTGAGGAGCTGGCTATCAAAGAAGGTATGTATGTTAGAGCTTGGCAGCCAGTAAATTCCTTACAGAACATCCAAGTTTTTTTAAAAAATCAATAAGCGACAAAAACTCGCTCTAAGACGAAGCTCTTAATCACAGCAATCAAAAGAATTCCAAACCATCAAAGTCATCATCTTTCCAAAGAGAATCATGAAAACGTTGGACGACTTCTACTAACTTGCCCTCTCTCCCTAACGCTTCATCCGCCAATTCCACAATCCACCGATTAGGCACAGCTAGGGGTCTAGCTTCCAATACATAAGCCAATGCTTCCTCCTCTTTCCCCGCACCCAGTAGCATGGTGCAAACCGTTAAAGCCACGGCTGAAGAACGACTAATCCCCGCATGACAATGGATGAGGACGTTTCCCCCATCCTGAGAAATCAAAGGAACGAAGTCAATTACCTTGCGGATATCTTCAGCAGTAGCCAAAACATACTCAGGGTCATCATCCGGTACCCTGATATCATCAAACTCCAGCCGTAATCGGTGGGGTACTTGGGTATAACCCTCAGGAGGTTTGTCACCGGGACTACCAATTGAAATCAGATGTTTGATTAATGGCCTTCTGGTTGTACACAAGAGATGAACGCTTGCTTCAGTACAGGAGGTGATAAAGATTTTGGGTAGTGTATTGTTCTTTGGTGTTGCTTGTGCTGGCTGGGGAGTGCTATCTAGCTCAATAGCATCTTGCATCAGTCCTGAACCTGCAACTTCGGTGTTATTTTTCTCTAAGGTAAGTGCTATAGATTTAGCAAGTGCTATCGATTGAGGAACCATGAGACCTTTATCTTGAAGCGCTTGAACTATCTGTGTATTGTCCGTTTCCAACCCAATTTTCCATAAAGCTGAAGCCGCCCTTTCACGCACCAGGGAATGTTTATCGTTCAGTGTTTCAAGTAGCAGATTAATAGCAGGTTCTGAGCCGATTTGTTCTAATACCCAAACAGTTCTCTTACGAATGCTAGGCTCCTGAGCCTTGAGTTTACTGCGTAATCCCATAACTACCGCATCCGTGCCGATTTGCTTCAAAGCCTCAGTAGCTGCACTACGAACAAAAAACTCTTCGTCGTCAAGTACAGCAAGCAACCCAGGGATAGCCGCAGAGGAGCCAATCTTTCCTAATGCAGCAGCCGCTCTTCTGCGAACATAAGAGTGGCGCTCTGCCGTAGGCGGCAGCGCTTCGCGATCGCCTAATGCCTCAATCAGTCCATTCACGACTGCCTCACCCTGAAAAAACCCTAATCCAGAGGCTGCTCTCCAACGGACATGGGAATCTTTATGCTTCAATGCGCCTATCAATCCAGTCACGGCAGCAGGAGAGCGGATTTGCCCTAATGCCCAAGTCGCCCAGATGTAAACCTGAGGGGATGAATGGTTGAGTGCGTCAATTAGCTCGCTAATGACGGCTTCCGAGCCGATTTGCCCTAATGCCCAAGCTGCCCACCGACATACATTCAAGTCTTCATGATTCAGCGCGTCGAACAAGGCAGTAACCGCCGCTTCGGTGCCGATTTTCCCTAAGGCACGAGCAGCCTTTGCCTGAACATACGGGTTTTTGTCGCTCAGAGCTATTAGAAAAGGTTGAATCAAACTATCTGAGCCTGGAATTTGCGGATATGCTTGAGATTCGGTTTTGTCTGTTGCGTCCATATCGACCTATTATGACCTTGATTCTCACGAATGACGACGGAATCGACGCTCCCGGCATTCGGGCGCTTCTAAAAGCAGTGGATGGCAAGGGCGTGATTGTTGCTCCCAAAGACCATCAATCTGGATGTGGTCATCAAGTCACCACCACTAGACCCATTCCTGTGCAACGCCGTTCTGATAGCGAGTATGCGGTTGGTAGCACTCCCGCTGATTGTGTTCGGCTTGCATTATCGCATCTTTGTGTAAATGTCAAGTGGGTACTATCGGGTATCAACGCCGGTGGCAACTTAGGGATGGATGTTTATATCTCCGGAACTGTAGCCGCCGTGCGGGAAGCTGCCATGCAAGGCATCCCCGGTATTGCCGTTTCCCACTATCGCAAAGGGAAAGTTAATGTGGATTGGGACGTGGCGGCACGGTGGACGGCTAGAGTTTTAGACGAGTTGTTCAATCATCCCCTGGAACCGGGATGCTTCTGGAATGTAAACCTGCCGCATCTGCTACCGGGAGACCCCGATCCAGAAGTGGTCTTTTGTACACCCTGTACGCAACCGTTGCCAGTCAAGTATCGAGTTGAGGGAGATTCCTATTACTACATCGGGGAATATGCCAAGCGCGGGCGTACTCCTGGCAGCGACGTTGATGTCTGCTTTTCAGGTAAAATCGCCGTGACGATGCTACGACTCTGACTTAAGCAAGAGGGAGGAGAGAGACTGGTAAGTAATATGGCTTGCTGCTCCGGTAAGATAGCTTTAGGGCGTCGTTTATTAAGAAATTATGCGAATTTTAATCATGGGTGGCACCCGGTTTATCGGGGTCTACCTCACTAAAATCTTGGTAGAACAAGGCCATGAGGTGGTGTTGTTTAATCGCGGTAAGAAACCAGCACCTGTAGAAGGCATTCAACAAATTCATGGCGATCGCACCGATGCCTCGCAACTTAAGGATAAATTATCACAAAAACAGTTTGACGCCATCTTTGACAACAATGGTCGCGAACTCAGCGACACCCAACCCCTAGCCGAAATCTTTAAAGACCGGGTGAAACACTTTGTCTATATGAGTTCTGCCGGTGTTTACCTCAAATCAGACCAATTACCTCATATTGAGGGTGACCCGGTTGACCCAAAAAGCCGCCACAAAGGCAAGCATGAAACGGAAGCTTTCCTGGCACAGTTGGGATTACCTTGGACATCGATTCGCCCAACTTATATTTACGGCTCCCAGAACTACAATGATTTAGAAGCCTGGTTCTTTGACCGAATTGTACGCGATCGCCCCATCCCCATCCCCGGCAATGGAATGCACATTACCCAATTCGGTCATTGTCAAGACTTAGCGAGGGCAATGTCTCAGGTGTTAGGGAATGATCGTGCGATCGGGCAGATTTATAATGTATCAGGCGATCGCTACGTTACCTTTGATGGTTTAGCACGCGCCTGTGTTGAAGCAACAGGTAAGTCCGCTGACTCCATAAAGATTGTCCATTACGACCCTAAAAAATTTGATTTCGGTAAACGTAAAGCCTTTCCGATGCGAGTGCAGCACTTCTTTGCGGATGTTCATAAAGCAATGACTCAGTTGAATTGGCAACCGGAATATGACCTTATTTCTGGTCTTAAAGATTCCTTCCAGAACGATTACCAGGCATCTGGGCGTCATGAAGCTGAGGTCGATTTCTCGGTGGATGACGAGATTTTAAAAGCAGTTGAGTAGGGGCACTCCTTGTGGGTGCCATAGAGCTGTGGGTGCCCTAGAACTAGGTAGGGTAGGCACACGACCTACCCCTACAGTTCCTAAATTTGTGGAGCTTAGGGTGTAAGGGGTAAAAGCCCTCCTCAATTAACCAACAGCTTCTCTCCCATTACCAAGTATTTTTGCATTGGGATGCACCCGTATTACTGTGGCCTCACAATCGGCTTCCCGTTCACGTCTACCTCTAACTCTTCGCGACGAAGTGTTTCTGTTG
>NZ_DATNPA010000493.1:0-6409 GCF_036703385.1 Allocoleopsis sp.
TCCCTTTCCCTACCCAGTCAACGAGTAGATCGATTTGATGAGAATATTGCCAATATCCTGGGGGGTACGCGGCAGGGAGGCTTAACCTTTGCCCCGGAAGCCGGAACGCAGCGAATGCGGGATATTGTGAATAAGGGCTTAACCAATGAAGAACTGCTCCGAGGTGTGAAGACGGCATTTGAGCAGGGTTGGAATAAGATTAAGCTCTACTTCATGATTGGCTTACCGGGGGAGACGGATGTCGATGTCGTCGGTATTGCTGAGACGGTGCGCTGGTTGCAGCAGAAATGTCAGGCACAACGAAGAAGACCTCTCAATTTTAATATCACCATTTCTAACTTCACGCCGAAGCCTCATACTCCATTTCAGTGGCATTCGGTTTCAACAGCGGAGTTTGGGCGCAAGCAGGCGTTGCTGCGTCAGGAATTTCGCTGGATTAAGGGTGTGAAGGTAAATTTCACCGATGTCCGAATTTCGGCAATGGAAGACTTTGTTGGACGGGGTGATAGGCGGTTGTCTGCCGTACTGCGTCGGGCTTGGGAACTCGGTGCAGGAATGGATTCCTGGTTTGATAATTTAGATCGAGCGTTTGGGGCTTGGGAACAAGCGATCGCAGAATCTAACCTTACCTGGAAATATCGCCAAGTGGAAAACGGCGAATGGAATGTTTTTCAGGAGTCAGAAGAGTTGAAAGTTGACAAGTTGAAGGTTGAAAGTTGTAACCTGGAGCCTTCCAACCTGGAACCTTCCAACCTGCAATCTTCTAACCTGCAATCTTCTAACCTGCAACCTTCCAACCTGCAACCTGCTAACCTTCATGCGCCACTTCCTTGGGATCATATAGATACGGGAATTGATAAAAATTGGCTGGTTGCAGACTTACAACGGGCATTAGAAGCGGCAATTGTACCGGATTGTTCCTTTGACAGCTGTTCTCACTGTGGCGTCTGCGGTGTTGACTTTGGTCACAATGTGGTGATAAAACCTCTACCTATCCCAGAATTTGCGGGTCATTTCAAGCCGAATTCCGAAAAAGTCCAGCGGATGCGGGTTTGGTATGGCAAGCTGGGTGATATGGCTTTGTTGAGTCATCTGGATTTAGTGCGTTTGTACGATCGCGCCGTGAGACGTGCCTCCCTACCCATCGCTTATACGGGTGGCTATCACCCGATGCCTCGAATTATGATTGCCAATGCTTTGTCCTTGGGAGTGACGAGCGAGGGCGAGATTGTGGAGTTTGAGCTGACTCAACCGATGGATGTTGAGGAGTTTAAGCAGCGGCTGGCATCTCAACTGCCCTCAGATATTCCCGTGTATCGGGTTGAGGAGGTGGATTTAAAGTCTCCAAATGCGACTCAAGTGCTGGAACGGGCGGAGTATTTGCTGACTGTTGCAGTGGTTGATGAGGGAGCTGCTCCACCGTGGCAGGATTGGGTTGAGCTGGTGAAGAATCGTGAGGAAATTCTGTGGAAACATACCACAAAATCGGGTCGAAAGCAAGAGGTGAATTTGCGCGATCGCTTGTTTGAGTTGGAGGTGATGGAACTACAGAGGCACGGAGAACTCAGAGAGGAAGAGGGAGCTTCGACGGGAGTGTTGCGTTATGTGGGGAGTTGCCGCAATGATGGGACGCTGTTGCGACCAGAGCATTTAGTTTATATGCTTGAGCAGGTTACGGGGTTAGAGTTTCAGTTGTTGCACGCTCATCGATTGAGGATGATGCTGAATATTTCCAAATAGTTGGAAATAATGATTCTCATAACAACACCGTAGGGGCAAGGCATATCTTGCCCCTACTCCGTGGTAGACAAAACAGAAAATTTGCCAAGAGAGTATCTTACGGATTGGGGTGCGATCGCATTGTAATTACTCCCATACGCCTTGTAATTACTTCCATAACAACACCGTAGGGGCAAGGCATGCCTTGCCCCTACCAACACCCAAACCCAAACGCTGGCAAACAACCCATGAGGGCAACTGAGGTTCTAAAACAATACGCCGACGGGAGACGAGATTTCAGTGGAGAAAATCTCAAAGGTCAATCCTTCAAAGGAAAAGACCTCTCCGGGGCAAACTTCAGTGAAGCCGATATCCGAGGGGCAAACTTTACCAATGCCAAGCTGACGGGTGCTAACTTCAAGAGGGCTAACGCTGGATTACAACGCCGTTGGGTAATGGGTTTGGTTATTGGTTCATGGCTACTAGCGGGACTCTCAGGGATTTTTTCGGGATTGGCTACTTATTTCGCAGGAATGCTATTTGACATCAACAGCAGTGAAAATGTTTTCTTTGGTGTGACTGCCCTGGTCATGCTTGTTATTTTCCTAGTAGTCACCACCAGCCAAGGTCTTGTGAAAGGAATTTTTGCCCTTGCAGTAACTTTTGCCGTTGCAGGCACTTTCGCAATTGCCATCGCCCTCACAAACACCGTTGCTATCACTTTTACAGGCACAGGCGCAATCATGAGCGCAGGTGGAGGTGGTTTCGCAGCCGCAGGCGCAGCTACGTGCGCGATCGCAGTTACGGGTACAATCGCTGTTAGTTCCATGTTTGCATCTGTACTCACAGGTATTATTGCTTTGGCGGTTTCTCGCGTCGTGGCTTTTGTCGGTGCAGGACATGGCGCAGCTACAATGGCAACCATCGTTACGCTGCTCGGTGCTTACGTTGGCTGGCGTGCTGTGACTGGAGATGAGAGAGATGCCTGGACTTTGGGAAATGTCATTGCTCTTGCCGCTATCGGAGGCACTAGCTTTCGCCATGCTGACCTAACCGACGCTGACTTCACCTCTGCCACGCTCAAACATACAGATTTCAGAAACGCCACCCTGACCCGCACCAACTTGCACCAGACCCAAAAACTTGACCTAGCTAGAGTTGGCAACACAATTTTTATTGACACCAAAGTTCGGGATTTAGTTGTCACCCATCGAGGCGCTAAACAATTTTATATAGGATGCAATCTCAAAAGTGCAAACCTAGTAGGTTCTGACCTCAACGATGCTGACTTAACCGAAGCCGATATCAGTGGTGCTAATCTGCAAGGTGCTTGGCTAGAGCGAGCCAACCTAACGAAAACTCAAGCTTTGAACACCAATTTTAACCAAGCACACCTAACTGGAGCCTGTTTAGAAGCGTGGAATATTGACAGCACCACTCAACTCGACGGTGCTATCTGTGACTATGTTTATCTCCTCAACAACCAGCAAGAACGCCGTCCCAACAGTGGCGAATTTGCCCCAGGAGAATTTACCAAGCTGTTCCAAGAAGTCTTGACAACCGTTGATTTAATCTTCCGCAACGGCATCGATTGGAAAGCGTTTGTTCTCTCATTCAATGCTGTCCAGGCTCAAAATGAAGGCACAGAACTATCGCTGCAAAGCATAGAAAATAAAGGAGATGGCGTTGTTGTTGCCCGGTTGAATGTTTCGGAAGACGCCGATAAAGAAAAAATTCATAGTGATTTCATGCAAAGCTATGAACTCGCTCTCAAAGCTGTTGAAGAAACGTATAAAGCTAAACTAAATGCGAAAGACAACGAGATTGAAATCTACCGACAAAAAAGCTCTGAGATGAAAGAAATTGTCAGTTTGCTGGCAAGTAGACCGATTAATGTTGATGTTAAAGCAGTAGCAGATAGTAAATCTATGAACGAAAGCACTGACCAAAGCCGTAATATCAGAATTGGTGACATTAATGCTACTGGTTCAAGCATAAATCTAGGGGATATTAGCGGTATAGTTACCAACACCATCAACCAATTACCCCCCTCTCCCGAACCCGAAAAACCGGGAATCAAAGAACTCCTCTCGCAACTGCAAGCGGCAATTAATGACCCAAATCTAGCTGATGACGACAAACAGCAAGTATTAGAACAGATAAAAGTTCTGGCAGAAGCTGGACAAAACCCCAACAAGGAAACCGCGCAAAAGCAGGCAAAACGGGCAATGGGATTTTTGAAAGTGATTGCTGAAGGCTTACCAAGTGCAGCACAATTGGTAAAAACTTGTCAAGATGTATTACCTGCGATCGCGCTTTTTTTTGGGTTGTGATCGACTTGATGACACAATCCCTGAGTCACCCCTCCCCAACCCTCCCCTTGCTAAGGGGCTACCGTGCACACACATCTCCTGAACAACCTCAAAATGCTGCATTTCGCCCCCCTAGCCCCCCAATTTTGGGGGGAACCGGAACTTCAAAGTCCCCCAGAATTGGGGGATTTAGGGGGCAAGATCGCCTCATACACAAACCAGAAGACTTGTGTGTACACCGTAGTTGCTAAGGGGAGAGAGCTAATTTCCGGTTCCTCCCGAACTCCGGGGGGTTAGGGGGATTAAAGGAAACAAACATATAGATCGAAATTAGGAGTAACAAATTTGACGGAACAATTCGGGCCAGACCCAAATCGACCCTATCCAATGGTCGATCAACGACGAGTCTGTTTCATCAAGCCTTTTATCAAGGCACCGAATATTGTTGTCGGGGATTACTCCTATTACGACGACCCCGTTGACCCGGAAGGCTTTGAGCGAAATGTCCTGTACAATTACGGGAGCGATCGCCTCATCATCGGGAAGTTCTGTGCGATCGCAACTCATGCCAAGTTCATCATGAATGGTGCCAATCACAAATTAGATGGCATTTCCACTTATCCCTTCCCAGCCTTCGGACACGGTTGGGAAAAGGCGATGGACAAGTTGATGAATCTACCAAGCAGAGGCGATACGATTGTCGGCAATGATGTCTGGATTGGCTACGGTGCGCTGATTATGCCGGGAGTCAAAATCGGTGATGGTGCTGTGATTGCCGCGAAGTCCGTCATAACCAAGGATGTTCCTCCGTATACGATTGTGGGTGGCAACCCAGCATATCTCATCAAACAGCGCTTTAGCGACGCTGAGGTAGCACAACTGTTGGAGATTCGGTGGTGGGATTGGGAGATTGATAAAATTACACGCCATATTGACAAGATTATGCAAAGTGATATCCAAGCACTACACGATGCCGAGTGAAGGATGCATAATCGGCAAGTAGTCACGAACGATTGAGTGTGAAAGCCTTGCAAAACCGTAAACTGGACGCCTTCTCGCTAGTCCCCTTGCTGGTGTCCGCCCATTACGGTTTAGGATTTCTCTTTGGAACGGCTGAGAAAGCACTAACTTTGGGTATCGCTGGCAGTCTCTATGCTGTCTCGATTAGTGTGGGTACAATCGCGGCGATGGGACTGGCGAAGTTCTACTGGACTGAGGTTGAGCAAATCTGGACATTGCTGGGAAACCGCTACGGGAACTTTGTCAAAATCCTCGTGGGATGGTTGATTTGGTCATCGCTGATTGGGATTGAAGCCGTCCAGATCATTTCTGGAGCCTTTGTTCTCAAGGTTTTAGGGCTACCCGTGTTGCCGAGTATGGTGGGTTTGGCTATCTTGTTTACCCTCATCTCGTTACTGCCAGTGGAGGAAGCTAGCTGGATATTTCAAGCGTTGCTGGCTCTAAATTTATTAGCTTTACTTTATGCACTGTGGGTGCTGCACGGTTTCCCGGATTATTTGCGATCGCCTATTGAGTTTATTCCATCCCTGCGACAGGTGAGTCCACCAGACTTCGTGGGCATCTCTCTATCCACAATTGTGCTTGTTCTCATCGATATGAAGTGTCAGCAATTTATTGTCCAAACTAAGGATGTGCGAAATGTCTATTTAGGCTCTGTATTAGCAGCCATCGTGCTCTTATGGATTGCTTTGTTGCCTTCTGTTGTGGTAATTGCGGCTCAACAGGCGGGAATTTTGCCGATGGGCATTGATGGCAGGGAGACAATTCCCTTTATCCTTTCATGGATTGGCGGTGGAACGGACAAGCCTTTGGGAATTATCCTGATTTTGTCTTTATTGGTTCCGGCACTGGGTGTTGGCAGCAGCGTGTTGCGCGTGCAGAATAAGACAATTCTCGACTTCGGTATTCTACCTATATCTAATAGTAATCGGTTGCTTGTTGCTATTGTGAATGCCCTTTTAGCTCTAGCCATTGCCTTAAAGGGCAGTGGTTCACTGATCGGTTTGATTGTATCGTTTTATGCTGTCTATTTATCTGCCGTATTAGTTCCCTTTATGGCCTACCTGCTTGCTCAAACCGGACACTATACATTCTCCGAAATGGGGGTAAGACTATCTTTAATCATGGCTAGTATTTCAGCTTGCTCGATGTTGACTTTAACGCTACTTAACCCCACTTTTGTAGTTTTTGGCAGTGTTGAGTTGAGCATTATAGCAATGGGAATTGGATTTGGAGTTTTAGGATTATTCATCGGTCATCTCATCGATAAATATTTTCCTGCATCCCAGGTCAGGGAAGAGATTTGAATGTTTTTGCTGGAGCTAACGCTTGGCTTGAGACAAACAATGGCTGATACT
>NZ_DATNPA010000494.1:0-4023 GCF_036703385.1 Allocoleopsis sp.
AACTACTCCAAATACTCCTTTGCAAAATTCTGGCAATTCGTCCTCAACCACATCAGGACAGACTAATCGAGGCAATACCACTACCACGGCACAAAATCCTGGCAATTCGTCCTCGACTTCATCAGGACAAACTATTTCAGGCACTGCCGTTGCTTCCTCGCAACAAAATGAGCAGCAAAGTTCACCAGTCGCCCAGAAAATGCAAGAGTGCCAGCAACAAGTCGAGTTTCTCAACAACAAGGGAGTAGGGACTCATCGTCAGGCAGACTATAGCCAACTCGTTGAGTGCTATCAGCAGACGTTATCCGTTGCCAGAGCATCACAATCTTCCCAATGGGAGGAACTTTCGTTAAACAATTTAGCGATCGCGTCCTTTGTGCTGGGAGACTATGCCAAATCCTTGGAATATGCTCAGCAGCAATTAGAACTTGCTAAGAAAACTCAAAATCCCCTAGGAGAAGGAATCGCTTTAGGCAGTGTGGGAGCGGCTTATGGTGCACTTGGAGAGTACGAGAAAGCGATTAATTATTATCAAAAGAGTTTAGCCATTACCTCAGCCATCCCTGCACCTCAGTGGGTGGGACTGACCAAAAGAAATCTGGGTAATGCTTACCTTGCTCAAGGAAACTATTACAAAGAGCGGGGAAACTCTGAGAAAGCTCAACAATACTATAACCAAGCGATTAAGTATCAGGAAGAAAGTTTGGTGCTAGTAAGAACAATCAGCGATCGCTATGGAGAGGCACAGGCGTTGGGGAATTTGGGCAATGTGTACTCTGCCTTGGGTGAGAGTCAACGCGCTATTGATTACCAACAGCAGAGTTTGGTCATTGCCAGGGAAATTCGCGATCGCCTCCAAGAAGGACAGGCGCTGCTCAATCTCGGTACTACCTATTCATCTCTCGGTGATTATGCCAAAGCGTTGGGATACCATCAGCAAAGTTTAGCGATCGTTCAGGAACTTCGTGCCCGTTTGGGAGAAGGTATCGCCCTGAATAATATTGGTGATGCTCTACTTCAGTTACGCCAACTCATTGAAGCAGAACGGCAGTTAGTCAATGGCGTTGAAGTTTGGGAATCTCTACGGGCAGGATTAGGTAATAACGATGGCAACAAAATATCAATCTTTGAAATTCAGTCAGCAACCTATCGTAATCTCCAACAAGCCCTGAGTGAGCAGAATAAAATTAATGCAGCTCTAGAAGCATCAGAACGAGGACGGGCACGCGCCTTTGTCGAGCTATTATCCAGACGATTGAGCGGCAATCGAGAGACTTCAATACCCATTACTCCTCCCAACATCCAACAGATTCAACAAGTTGCTAAACAGCAAAATGCCACAATTGTTGAATACTCGATTATTTCTGATAATTTTAATATTAATGGTAAGCGAGAAAGTAAGGAATCAGAACTCTACATTTGGGTCGTTCAGCCTAATGGGGAAGTAGTATTTCGGCGCAGTGACTTAAAACCTCTCTGGCAGCAGCAACAGCCGAGCAAGAATACGAAACAAACGGCTTTAGCTGCACTGGTAACCACTAGCCGCATGTTAGATGCGATTAGTGCCAAACAAGGAGAGGCGGCACGAAAACAGCTCCATCAACTGTTGATTGAACCCATTGCAGAATTCCTACCCAAAAATCCAGAGGCTCATGTCATTTTTATTCCTCAAGATTCCCTGTTTTTAGTACCCTTTGTGGCTCTACAAGATGCCTCAGGTCAATATCTGATAGAGAAACATACCATCTTGAGTGCTCCTGCGATTCAGGTGCTAGGGCTAACCCACCAGCAAAAAGAACGCTTGAAAGGCATCTATCCTGGCTCTTTCCCAGGGAGCAATGCTTTGGTTGTCGGTAATCCCACAATGCCCTTCCTGAAGAACGAGGATAAGAGTGAGCAACTCGAATCGTTACCTGCGGCTGAGGAGGAAGCCAAAGCGATCGCCACACTCTTAAACACCAAAGCCATCATTGGCAATCAAGCGACCAAGGTAGATATCGTACAACAACTGCCTAAGGCGCGACTAATTCATCTGGCAACTCACGGGTTACTCGATGATATTCGCCAACTAGGGGTACCGGGTGCGATCGCACTGGCTCCTTCCAAAGACGATGATGGCTTTCTCACAAGTAGCGAAATTTTAAATTTAAAGCTGAATGCAGAATTAGTAGTCTTGAGCGCCTGTAACACGGGACGGGGAAAGATTACAGGAGATGGAGTGATTGGGTTGTCTCGTGCGTTGATTACCTCTGGAGTTCCCAGTGTTGTTGTCTCACTGTGGTCGGTGCCAGATGCTCCTACAGGTTTGTTGATGAAGGAGTTTTATCAGAATCTGGCGACAAATCCCGACAAAGCTCAAGCACTGCGAAGGGCGATGCTGACGACGATGAAAGAATACCCGCAACCCATCAACTGGGCTGCTTTTACTCTGATGGGACAAGCAAATTGAGAGGGGGAGGATTCCTCAACTCACCCTCTCACCCTATCGTTCAAAGCAATCCTGCTGACTCATAGAGACGCTTAAGTACTGCCATAATGCGATCGCCATAATTCACATCCGCTGACCAACGTCCACTTAGCTGCCCCACTAAAGGGGCAATACCACGCGTGACAAACCGAAATCGAGGACTTACCGATTCTTGCACCAAAGGCTCCAGACTGGCGTAAGCTTTGAGTTGTTGCACATGGGCACGAACGCCGAGTCTGGCACTAGGGAATGTTGCCCCCTCTGTCCCACCTCCAACGGCTCCCAAACCCCCAAAGTTATTTTGACTGGCCTTAATTTCGCCACCAAAGCGTAGGTAGTTCGTTTCCACACACATTTGACTGAAGGCAATATCATAGTTGACACCCTCAATCGTTGCTTCCTCCCGATAGAGCTTGGGTAAATCAGGAAATTGGGTCAAGGCGCTCTCGTTGTTGGCTTTGAGGAACATCATCAGCTGCACCTCCGAGGTATTGCCATGTCCCATGATTCGGTCAATTTGACCGGGGCAGATTGGCAAAATTGAGCGCAAACTTACGGTACGGCTGGGATTATCCCAACTGACAGAGATGTGATAGTCCCGTAGCTCAATCGCTTTGACATACACCACACCCTTATATTGAACGCGCCGAACATTCGGATCATTGGTCAAATCAACTCCTAGTCGATCGACTAAGTCAATTGGGATATAGGCATTGCTGTTGATTAAGATACCCTTTTCACCATAGGTCTGATTGTTAATGTTGATATTGATAGAAGCATAATCACTATCGCCATTCCCTGTTGTGCTAACCGCACGACTCCAAGCTGCGAGTCCATCTGCAATCCCCAGAGCCACATCACGGCGTCGATTCTGTAATAAATTGCGATCATCTGGGTTACTGAGAAACCCAACTTCCATCAAGATTGAGGGGAGAGTCGTATCGCGGCAGAACGAAATACGACCGATACCGGTCGCCGTGTCAGGTTTTGCTCCTCGGTTGGGCAGTTGAGGGAGGCGTCGAACCAGAGCAAGGAGCAACAGCTCTGCATGATTCTTGCGCTCGGTGTTGTTGGCGATGTAAAAGGCCGTCGCTCCTCGGACATCGGGATTGGAAAAGGCGTCGGCATGAATTTCCAGCGCCACGTCGTCAGGACGAGCCCGAGCATTAATCCACTGTATAGTTTGGCTCGCACTCAAGTCATCAGGGACAGAGAGGACTTCAAACCCGCGCGATCGCAACTCTGGCACTACTAAGTCACGCAGCAAAATCATCTCTTGGGCTTCATTCGTGGTGCCCACAATCGACCCCAAGTCGCGACCACCTTGTTCCATACCACCGTGACCGGCAGAAATAAATATGCGTCCCATGTTTTCGCTTTTTCCTCGGCGCTTTGCTTAGCACTCGCTGTCACTCATTTAGAATAAGGATTTTCGAGGCCAAACCGCTAGCCCTATTCCCGCCAACCTCCAGCGCTCTAATTGGTAGAGGGCATAAAAAATAATTGAGATGCATAAGTTCATGAGTGTGAGATATAGGCTTTTGAGTCGATAATTG
>NZ_DATNPA010000495.1:0-2845 GCF_036703385.1 Allocoleopsis sp.
TTTGCCCAGATTTTAGCTCAGGTCAATCAAGCTCAGGTGACGTTGCTCCATGTCTGCGACCCCAGAACCCCACAGGGTAAGATTGCCTGGACTCGTTCTCAGTTATCGCTGATTGCCTCTCAGCAGTCATCCGATCCACCACCAACTGAGGTTGTAATTATTCCCCAGGAGAATGTAACCCAAGCGATTCTGAGAGCTTCTCAGGGTCAGGATTTAGTGGTTTTGCGATCGCTACGGCGTCGGGTTGGTGCCGACGGACTAGCCATTGGTGAAACAATTACCCCACTGGTGAACCAGCTTACTTGCTCGGTTGTTCTCCTCGGAGAACCTCAGGGAGCGCTGTCGAGTGTTTTTGCCACCAGCCGATCACCCTCACCCTCTGTGTTATAAGCGTTAGTCCCAATTCTACAAAGGGTAGGGGTAAATAAAAAAACAAAAAGGAGAAGGAAAATTTCCTTTTTCCTTGTCCCTTTCACCTCTTCCCTCTGATGTGAGAGCAGTGCTTAGGAGTCGGAATCATTGGATTCGGATTCTTTATTGCGCTGCTCTAGTTTCTGTTTTTCCTCTTTCAACTCTTCTTCCAACGTTTGGAGTTGTTCACGACGTGCTTCCAACTCCAGATTGCGACGAGTCAAATCTTGACTTTGCAAGGTTAAGTCTTGCCGCCACTGTTCAACACGTTCCGCTTCTTCCTGTAAAAAGGTTGGATTCACCTCAATAGTCAGGTACTTCTCCACCAAATCCAAGACCCAGTCTTTGGCAGGTTGAATACTCACAATCTCGTGGTTTTCAGAAAGTTCCACCAAAATCAACGAGCCTTCATTTAGAGGTTTGCTGTTGGTCAGTGGAATACTTTCTGGGTTGATTACAGCCCAGGTGTGTTCAGAGTTTTGGCGGGCTAGTAATTGCAGTTCCACCCCCCCTGCACTTTCATTGTGTTGTACTTGGGCTAGGTGTAGCATTGGCTGTTTGCTCTTGTTGATTAGAAGTTAGGGACACTCAAGACGGCAGATGAATTACCTCAATCGCATCTCTATATCTGAGAAAGGCGATCGCGTAAAATTTCTGCTTGTTTTTCGGCTTCTGCCAAAGCCTCTTTCGCACCCTGCACAATGTCTGCCGGAGCTTTGCTGACAAAGTTCTGATTAGCCAGACGCCCGGACAGCGATTTAGCTTCCGCTTCTACTTTACCTAAATCTCGCTCTAACTTAGCGCGAAGAGCCTCCAAATCTACAACACCTTCTAGCGGCATCAGTACTTGAACCGTACCAATGACACCCGCCATCGTTGTCTTGAGTTCTTGCTCTAACTCTGGGGTAATGGTCAAGCTTGCCACCTTTGCTAAATCTTTGATGTAGGACTGGCCTGCCTCAAGGATTTGACGTTCTTCACGACTACTCGTTTGTAGAATGACTGTCACCTTTACCCCAGGCTTTATATCAGCCTCTGCTCGGAGGTTGCGGATCGTGCGAATAGTACCCAGTAGTAATTCAAACTGTTGCTCCAGTTGTGGGTCAATCAGAGACGTTGATGCCGAGATTAAGGCTGGGGGGCTTTTTGTGTCCTCTGCGACCAGTCTTGGCAATGGTTTGGGTTCTCCTGTGCCAATCACTTGTTCTTTAAGTGCAACAGTTGCAGCCGCCAACTCTTGCCGCTTGGCAACCGTGAGCAAATAGCGGGAAGCAAACCACGTCGTGTATCCGATGCCAATCAGTTCAAATGTCGGTTGCAAGATGGGGAAACTATTGATGGCGCTGACAGCAGCTAACGTGACTTTGAGAGTAATGATTGTGACTAGCAATAGTGTCACCACAATCAGAGGCTGTTGGTATTGATTGAAAAACTTGCCTATTTCATCCGGCAATTCAGACAAAACTTTGGCAACTTGATTCCATATTGACGCCGATTGACTCAAGGATGGATTCAGGCGAGATAATGCCCCCGAATCGCTAGCACTGGCAATCGGTTTCAGCTCAGTTTTGGGGGTTTCGGTTGTCGAGGCGGGTAAAAGCGATCGCGTTTCGGCCTCCAGCGAGACGGGTTCACTCCAGTTCGTCCCTTCTATATCCCCCACTTGTGGGTAAGGTTGTAGCGCCAAAGCCTCATCTGATTTTTGAGTCAGTGTATGCCAAATCTCTTCAGTGATATGGGGCATAAAGGGATGAAGCAGTTTGAGAATTCCTTCCAACACATAGGCGAGAGTCGCTTGAGCCACTTTTCGCGACGGGGAAGACGCATCCTCACGCAACCGCGATTTGACCATCTCGATGTACCAGTCGCAGAAGTCACCCCAGATGAAATCGTAGAGTCCCTTTGCGGCTTCTCCCATGCCGTAGTTTTCGAGGGAGTCGTTGGTTTGGCGCACCACTTGATAGAATCGCGAGAGAATCCAGCGATCGCTCAACTCCATCACCTCTGGCGCAGGTTTCCCCAACTCTTGGGGAGTCTTACCATCGAGATTCATCATCACAAACCGGGCGGCATTCCACAGTTTGTTGGCAAAATTGCGTGACGCTTCCACTGAGGCAGACTCATCCGTCTTGCGGTTGTACTCCAAGCGGATATCTTGACCCGCCCCAGCTACTTCCTTCACCAGGGTATAGCGCAGTGCGTCGGTACCGTACTTATCGATTAGCAACAAGGGGTCAATGCCATTGCCTGCGGTTTTGGACATTTTCTTATTGTTCTCATCCCGCACTAAGCCGTGGATGTAAACTGTCTTAAATGGCATCTCACCTGTGAAATGTCCCCCCATCATCGTCATCCGAGCAACCCAGAAGAAGATGATGTCAAATCCTGTAACCAGGGTTGTGGTGGGATAGTAGGTTTTTAAGTCCGCTGTTTG
>NZ_DATNPA010000496.1:0-3432 GCF_036703385.1 Allocoleopsis sp.
ATGATCGATTGTAAATACATCCGAACTTGAACGTTCTGGGGAGTGACAGTATTCGCACAGATATCTAGCTCGTTTTCGCACCAACTGTCGAGTGCGCTCATTGACTGTCACGGGTGGGCAATCAGGAGGGCGTTGACAAAGGTTAAAATCCTCTCTAGTTCTGATATTCCTGCATATTCCGCTTCTTCTTCTGGAGTTAGAAATCCAGCTTTTTTTTTCTCCAAAAGTTCTTCGGCGCGAAAGTGCATCTCATCAGTGAATTTGACGAGATTGACGTTATCTACTTTTTCAACTTTGATGCCAGAACGCAGCCATGATGATGGCTCGATCATTGAAACTGGAGTCATTACTTGAGGATTCATCATATTTTCTCCATATCTGTTTTTATTATATTTTTTTGATTAGTGATCGCGCTTCCTGTTACTGCTACTTCTCTTGTGTCTGACAACAGCAACTGCGCCTAACGACTGAAGTCGCAGGTATACAGACAAAAACAAAACCTGCCTATCGCGCTTGCGCTGCGCGTAGCACATCACGTAGGTTTCAAATCCCCTAATCCGCGACGGCGGACTTTGTTTGTGTAGCTGGGAATTCTATTCGCCCAGATCCATGAAAAGCTGTTGCTGTCTTTCAAAACCAATCCAACTTAAATGGATTGGCAGAGTCTATGGCAGCGCAATCACCTAAAATATTAGCAGTAATTAAACGGCTTACCCTACTCTTACGCCAATAAGAAGTATGAGAGCGTTCTAAGCCGTGAGCGATTGCTAAACCCCCTAAAGTACTTATGTAAGGAGCAGATTTTTTCCAAAGGGCACGAGATCCAATATATCGATCGCGTAAAAATAGTTGAGATGGCAAATCTATATTAAAACTTGCTCGAATAGGATAAGCCAAAGGGTCGGACGAGCGTATTATATTAACCCATCTGAGAGGTTTATCTGTATATTTACTAGCAAATAGTTTTAGATTTTCTGGACTAATACCCAACATCAAGTTAAATAACAGAATTGGTGTTCCCATTGTAGTAATACTACCTAAGGTTACTTGAGGTGAGTCCTTAGAGCCAGCTAATCCTTTAATGATTGAACGAATGTAGAAAGCTGGATCGTTAGATTCAAACTTATCAGAAAATAAAATATCCAATAAAATTACACCACCCAAAGAATGAGCAACTATATGAAGTTCATTTTCACTAGGGTATTTTTCTAAGCATTCAAGCAATTGCAGGGCAATAAGTTTTCTAATTTTCCAGCCATAATCTAGATTAAGATAAGTAAAAAGATCGTTAAAAAAGTGATTTACAAAAAACTCTCTATACTCGCTGTACTGGAAAATATCTCCAATATCAATTTTTGAGTTTTTTTGAAAATTGTTTAAGTCTTGCTGAACCCAATTCCACAGGTTAGGTGTATTTTTCAGTACACCACCCCAGAGGCTAGGGTAGAAAACGGGAGCAGCTTGTTTCCTTTTAAAAAACTCCTCTCTAATTTTATCCGTTAATTCATTTGCATATCTGTTATCCCTTGTTGCAACACCGTGAATAAAAAATACAAGCATTTTACCTTAAACTTACTCGTTATCTTTACATAGGCTAAAAACTTCATTTACCCAATCTGAAACTGAGTTTTCATAATACTCTATTGCTAATTTCCCTACAGCTTGTGTTGTAAACCAATCCATGCCACCTCCAACAACTGCGCCAATCACAGGAACTGCTTTACCAATGGATTTTTGAAGAGCTTTTTCTGCCATTTTTCGACCACCGACCTTCCAAAGAGCTTTGGCTAGGTGTTTGGATATTCCTTTCATACTATAGTTAACAACTGCCTTGCCTCCATATTTTGTCAAAGCTTTGGCTGCATATTTGGGTGTCTCTTTCGCCGCAACTTGAATAGCCGATTTTTTCAATGTATCTACTGCTTTTAATGCTTGTTTAGGTGCTGCATTAAGCGCTTCTGCAATTACTAAATTTTTTAAAGCTTCTATTGAACCATTAGACAAAACTAAGAAAATATCTGTTTTTGAATCGGTATTCTCAGGAGTGTATCCATAGATATATGCAATTGAGCGTATAGTAAAGGCTTGAATTTTATAGGCTTTTACTAAATCTATAGGAATTGTTGCAGGTAAAGTAATCAATCCTCCTAGACCAGTAACAGCTCCTAATAAACCACTATTTATAGATTGCTCATTAACTATTTTTTCTGCAATTTGCTTGTTAGTGAACTCAGGATTATATGAACCAAGTTTATTAATATAATTTGTTATTTCCTTTGGTTCAGAGCCAATAACCCAATCAATCAACGATTCAATCGCTTTTTCTAAGTCTGAAAAATTCATTCATTTGAGCCTCAAAATCTAGCTTCAATCTAGCTTCACAGGCTCTCTAGTGTCAGCCCCCGCCCAACCGAAACCAGGCAGGGGCATAACACTCAGCTTAATGCACTAACTCGATCGCTCTTTTAGTCAACGCCTCAGCCGTTATCCCATTAAATGCCATCAACTCTCCAGCACTTGCAGTCGTTTCACCCCGCTTCCATGCAAACGTATCCCGCTTAGAATTGCTCCGCAACATGATAGGTTCCAGCATCGAAGAAGCACCACCGGTTACTCCAATCAACGCATCGCCGTCGAACAACTGAGCAAACCCGGCATCATCCAAGAATCCGTCATCCGATTCAGAACAAGTATCCCAAGCCACATCATGGAAACGGTACAAACGGCGAGGATTAATCACTGAGACAATTCGCGCACCAATCCCTTCCGTTTCCAGGTAGGCAGCCGCTTCAAACACGGGAATCAGCGTCATGTCGCCAATCACGGCAAACACCACCGTCTTATCCCCTTTAACTTCTTCCAGCAACACCGCACCATTTTGCAAACCTTGGCGAGTTTGTTCAAACGTGGTGCGAATGGGTAGGGGTGATTTGCTAGCGGTAATTACAATCCCCTTATTCTTCGTTGTCAGCGCCCACTCGTAACAGACTTGGATACTATTCGCATCCGGGGGGAACAGAGGGAAGACATTGCCATTGCGCATCATTGCCGCGAAATACGCCTCGATTTCCGGACGCTGGTGAGTCCAACCATTCCGCCCTTGCTCTAATGCCCCAGCCGTGTATAGAGTAATCGTCGAAGGAGTGGGACGGCGCAATTCAGCCATCGCTTGCGTTACTGTCTGCCAAATTGGTAAGCCGTTAATCGCAAAGGATTCGTAAGAACACCAGAGGGTACGAGCACCCATCAGGGATAAACCTGCTGCTAATCCTGCACAAGCATCCTCACTCAACGGTTCGTAAACTTGACCATTAGGGGCTTGGTTGTAGAGACTATCCGGTGTGGGGTGGATAATCTTGAGGGCTTGGTTAATGTTGGCGATACCGGAAGCTTCATTACCATCCGCGTTGGTTACCAGGAAATTGCGATCGC
>NZ_DATNPA010000497.1:0-5921 GCF_036703385.1 Allocoleopsis sp.
TATGTATAGGGGTGAAGAGGTAGTTATTGTACACTCTATTTTGCCAGTATGTCGCTTGATTTTAAGAGTATTTACTTCGTTATCTTTATGTTCAGAATATTCGTGATAGCAGTTATTTGCAGGCAAAGGTTCTGCTGGAACTATTATTTCCGGTAATTCTACAAAGTTATAAGGGGCGACAGCACGGCGTTCATCTTGTACTTGGTCTATATGCTTTGGAATCATGATTAATTTTTCTTAGTAGTTAAATCAACAAGGCGGCTGAGGTGGATACGAGCTACTCCGTCATTGTCATAGGTAATGTAGTGATGGACGAGTAAGCGCACTGGACGATGTAGCTTCTGTTTATTCTTACTGAAGTAATCTTCTTTTACAGATATAGGAACAGCATATTTCAATCCTTGAGAACCATCGGAGAGTAAAGTAAATCCATTTTTTTCTCCATCTTCCCCATTTTTTCCGTTTTCTTTTTGAGTCCCCCAGAGAATTTGTCTTTCTGGGATGTTGTCTGTGTCTGGATTATCTTGGACTAGACGCGAGCGCAATTTTTCACCAGTCCGCCAAAGCAACACCTCACCGTTTTGACCAAAGACACGGCATTGCTGAAGGGTGAGTAATCGTAGCGATGGAAATTCTACTTTAAAATCAGACTTGTGAAACACCTTTTCAGCCGTAGTTAGACGATCGTTATCGAAACGACCCCAAATTAGGCCGTCCTCAGCATGAGCTAGCAGATAGTTGAGTTTCCAATTGCTTGCTTGCTCCTCTAACCAAGAAACAAGTGTTCCATCGTCTACAATCCCATCAACAGAAAGTTTCTGGCATAACACTTCGCTCATGCTGCCACCTCTCCAGAGAAATCACTTACAAATGTTTCTAAAGCATCGGCATCAGCTTCACTCACCTGGAGACGTTCCCCGTCTTGAGAGATTGTCCAGGTTTGTATTGCCTCTCCTGGAATCTGTCGAGTCATCGTTGCTTCGAGTCCCTGCAACCGTCCCCGTCCGATGCTGCTTTCTCCGCCTACAGGTAAGTCACTTGTCCACAAGTCTTTGAGTAATAGGAGTAGCAACCCAATCTCAGCATTCCTTGGCTGACGCAACTCTAGTTCCAAAGTTAGGCGTGTTTCATCACTACCAAATATCGGCTGTTCGCTGAACAATGCACCGTGGTAAGCGCCACCAGTGAAGCGATCGATAGCGATTCGATTTTGCACCAAGTCAGCCCAATGTTCGATGACGCTTTCATGTACCACCAGGCGGCTTGCTTTTGCTTGTTTGCTGTCCTCTTCCACAAAGCCGAATAACTCCTTGACAATTGCCTGGTGTTTCCCCAAAGTGTTGACAATGCGCTCGGCTCGATGCCGCAAAACTCCTGCCAAACTAGTACCAGACAGCACAGGTTTGAGTTGACCGTCTCGATGCGATCGCAAATGCACAACATCAGGAGCGCAACCACTGGAGTCTTGACCAGAGCGAATGAGTAAGGGACTTGCTAGTTGAAAGATAGCTTGGATGGAGAAGCGATCGCGCTTATCTTGTGCACTTATATCTAGCTGAATTCCAGCTTTCTCAAATGCTTCTTGAATTGATGGATAAGTTGGGTAATTGGGAAATAATCCTGTACACCAATGTTCAAAATTTAACCAAGCTGTGCGATCGTCTGAGTCTTCAAGATTAAAATACCAAACTTGCCATTCTTTGACGTGACAGCGACCAAAACCGCGCCGCTTTTTCATGCCAAGGCTGATTTCACCTTGTTGTAAACCGGAAAGTGCGACTGCCAACTCACCAATCAATATATTTTCATTTTTATCTTGTTCATCTATTAACAACTCAAAGCAAAGGTTAAACTTAGTTCCTGCTTCTAGCAATTCCAAATCATACTTAGCTCCTTTTTCTGCTGTTCCCGTTATACTTTTAATTTTTACTCCATCTCTTAATTCAGCTTTTAGGTTGTCGCTGCTGATAGAATCATAAACAATTAACGGACTTTGCTCTCCATCTCGCTCATCCCGCTGACAGCCGAATAACTGAGACTCATCAAGAGCATTGTAGCCTCTATATTCGCGCACGTAGTTTCGCAATGCACCTGCAATAGATGCACCCGTAAGTAAGGCTTTATTTTCGAGGCTATCTCGCACTAACATCAAATCAATCAAACCATCATTATCTCCGCTACTGAGACAAGTTGACGTGTCTAGCATCAATGCTCCGCGTACAATAATACGCCTAACAATATGTCTCTGATATTGTCGTTTCAGCCGTTCCATAGGCATTAAATTTCTTCCTTAATTGCTCTTTTAGCTACTGCCATAATGAGACGTAGCGTATATTCAATGACAAGAGGATTTTCAGAATTATCAGTTAATCCTTGTTTTATCTCAGGTGTTATTATTACTTCTAATTCTTGTAAACCTTGTGGCTTTATTATCCATGCCAATGGATTGTTCATCCAAAAAACGACCTTACTATGCAAACTATCTCCATTTTTCATTTTTGTATTTTGAAACTGCTCTCTAGCATTTTTAGTTAAATTATCTGAATTTAGTAAATTTTCAACGGGTGAAAAAGTACCCGTTATTAATCCCTCTCTTGCTGCCAGCCATAATCGTGACAGTTGACTGTTAGATATGGCATCTAAGTTGGCTATATAGGTATCGCTTTCTCCCAATTTTTTAATTAACTTTTTTTCTAACCTCTGACGCAGTATTCTTGTTGCCATTAAAGTGGCAATAGGGCGTGATGGTTCTTCTATTGACGGCTGAACCATATTATTTTTTTGTGGTTTGGTTGCCTGCAATTCTTCTTCATATAACCAATTAACAGCTACTCTGCCAAAGCCTTCATTGCGTCGATCGCCAATTCCATAAAATTCAAGGTACTGGATTTCCTCTGAAGTTAAACCAATCCCTTCAAAAACTATAACGCTTCCGGCTGATAAAGCAGGAGTTTGAGGTAATGGTAGCCCCCATTTACGATTAAAACCGCCAATTAAAGTGCTGCCGCTATAGATGATTACTGATTTCGGTGTTTGTAGTGCTGTATGTAATGTTTCTTCAACGGCTGGTTTAATTAAGTTGGCATCTGCAATAGCTTGTCCCCATTCATCTCGTAAAATAGTATCGCTTAAAAGAGTAATAGTTAGTTTTTTATCGTTAGCTCTGTTTTCAAATGGAATTTCTATTTCACACCAATTATCACCTACAATTTTGATGTCCTTATCCTTAATCTGGGTTTTGCCATAGCCGGCACTTTGAGAACCACCTAACCAGATATTTGTA
Organism: Allocoleopsis sp.; assembly: GCF_036703385.1. Lineage (NCBI taxonomy): Bacteria > Bacillati > Cyanobacteriota > Cyanophyceae > Coleofasciculales > Coleofasciculaceae > Allocoleopsis > Allocoleopsis sp. The sequence continues at coordinate 3,284 of NZ_DATNPA010000497.1, forward strand.
GAGTTTTGTATTAGTTGCTGAAGTATATCTAATAAATCCTTGTCTTGGCATAAGATGACAGCTTGAAATGTTTGCTCTGCATCTAGAGCCTCATAGCGAAATATTTCTCCTTGCTCTTTAATTCCTTTTCCTTTCTTGCGGTTACGAAAGTTGTGAATGTTAATGCGTCTATTTTCAGAATATAGAACAACAGATTTGTCACAGACACTACAAAATCCTTGCTCTACTCTTTTTGGTGTGATGTCTTCATCTCGCAATTCATATTCAATCGCTCGATCGTAAATTCGCATAGAACCACGCTCATCTACTTCTGGTAATTTTTCATCTTTATCCTTAAACCAAGATAGAGGTACTGGTAACGTGCGTTTACCGTCTTTACTCAGTAGATAAGCATTCAGGTAAAGAGTCTTAGTCTCATCAAAGAATAGTTTTCTAACTGTGACATCGTTTATATCGAGTTCCGAAAGTTTGTGATGTCGGAGATAACGACCTATTACGGCTCCTCGAATCATGCTGCCGGGAATGTATGAATAGGAAACATCGCTGTTTGGATCTCCCTGAAATGAAGTAGCAAGTATTGGTTCTATTGCGTGAAGTGAAAAAATAATTCCTTTCATACACTTACCTCTTTTACAGTGCCAAAAAAATTGCTTAATTCTGCTGTGACATCGTTTTCTGTATTGTTAAAAAGCCTGCACTGTACGTGGCCTCTACCTCGATTTCTTCCACTACCTAAATATCGCAGTGAGAGTGCGCCAACTGCTAAAAGCGACAACATCTCATTCTTTTCTATCAATACATCTTCTATTTCTGCTTTTTCAGACTCAAAAATCAAGTCAGAAGTATAATCAAGCTGACGCATGACAACTCGAAAAGAACGCAAACTTCCCTTATCTGGTGTTCCATCTAGTTGAATAGCTGTCTGACGGCGAATTGTTGTTAAAGCATCTAGCACCTCAGTTTTAGTTAATTTATTTTCTTGATGAATTTGGTAAGCAACAGCTTGACGCAAATCTTTTGGCAACATCGCATCTCCCACATGAATAGATGCCATTGTGTTCAGGCTACTACCGGGAGAACCAAACACCGCACAAGCAACTTTTTGCCATCGATCGCGGATGTTACCCGCAGGTAAAATAGCAATTAAATTATCACATTCTTCACTGAGTAATCCTTTAAGCGTGCGTCCTCGCAGATAAGGGAAACCGTCGCGATCATGTTCTACTTCTGAGTCGATTAAACCTGCAACACCATCCCCTCGTCCAAAAGTAGTATCACTCAGCAGTCTGATTTTCAGGTGATATAAGCTCATCAGATTCTTCTCCCAGTGAAATGTAAAATTCCATTGCTTCAATGGCATCAAAGTAACCGCAAACTCCATCCAGCCATCCATCTTGAGCTAACTTTTTAGAACGACCGCTGAAGTCGGGAATTAATGGTAAAGGTTGCAATCTATAACCATTTATAAATTCTTTAGTTGCACCTGAACCTTTTCGTAAAATCTCCCGAAGGTTAATTACTTTGTTACGGCGTTCTTTCCAGTAACTTCCTTCTTTGTTAAATTCTTTAACTACTGTTGTAAACCCTTCCCAGGTATGCCAATCACTTGGATGCTGTTCTAGGCGCACTGGTCGCATTTCCAAATGTGCTATTTTGGAGAATTCAGGAATTTTGACATGATACTCTCGTTCGCGAATTTCTTGAATTGAACCCGATAACCCACTAGCAGCAATATGCCAATCTAATGCGGCAAAGTTTTCCTCTTTTTTTTGTTGGACATACCGCTTTGCTTCCCGACAAAGAGCTTCACTAAGTTCGTAGGAACGAACAAAGGGATAGTGGGTTTTGACAATACTAATTCCAGCACATGCTTTTAATGTCTCACCGTCTGCTATTGGCTGTTTTTGTAATTTTTGAAGGTAAAGTGCTGCTAGCTCAATTCCCAACCGTCCATCGCAAACAAAAGTGACATCATCACCACCATAAACAATAGGACGAAACGGCAAGAAGTTATCTTTTATTTCAAACTGTTTTTTAACTTTCTTCTTGCCCTGTTCATCAGGCTGAATGGATTTAACCAGTATCTTTGCTACTTCTTTAAGAGCATTGATACCAGCTTGATTTACACTTTCTGAGAGACTCCGCAGATCGTTAATGTATTCGCGATCGCATTTCCCTTCACCAATTTTCTGAAAGCGTTTGCCCATACTATTACCATCAGCATGAACAATGGCAAGATAACTACTTTCACCTTCCGTGCGTCCAAAGTCATCAAAATCGAGCGCGATTTTATACTCTTTGAGTATTTCTGGCTGAAAAATTTCCTTCTTTAAGTTTACATTAGCATCGTTAACAACTTGAAGTTTTGCACCTGTTTCCCTGGAAACTAAGTAAGGCTTACTTTCTTCGGGCATTTTATATTTAGGTTCATCACTTCTCCCAATAGCTGGTAACTGAGTTGAATTACAAGTAGTAGTGACTCCTAACCCTAGCAATGGGGCAGAAGGGATTCTGCCGTACTTTTTCCGCTCTAGCTCATTTTTCATCAATTCTTGAACAACTTCATACAGAGAGCCAGCGTCCCATTCAAATTTTCCATGAGCTACAACTAGATTTACTCCAGGTGCATCGTGTAAAA
>NZ_DATNPA010000498.1:0-3799 GCF_036703385.1 Allocoleopsis sp.
CCCGATTACCTGGCGAGAACCATTTGGCTTGGTAATGATTGAATCAATGGCAACGGGAACTCCGGTGGTGGGTATGGCGTTGGGTTCGGTGCCAGAGGTAATTGCCAATGGGAAGACCGGGTTTGTCTGCGGCAGTCTGGAGAAGATAATTGAAGCCGTGCCAGAGGCCATGAAATTAGATCGCAAAACTTGTCGAGACTATGTGGTGAGCCGTTTTAGCGTTGAGTCGATGGTCGATGAGTATGAAAGGGCTTACCAGATGGTTCTCAGTGGAAGAGGACAGAACAAAGAGTTGTAGGGTGTCTTAGCATGAAGTCACTGACTTAAACAGAATGGTACTGACTTAAGCAAGAAGTAGTTGTTCTTTGAGAAAAATCCAGATTGGGGGGTTTCCCCCCAAACCCCCCACTGGGGGACGGAGTGCCTACCTAGAGACCCCCTGCACAAAGGTTGGTTGGTAAAGTAGAGAAGTTCTTAAGTCAGTGACATTCCTCTTAAGTCAGTGCCATTCGTCTTAGCCTCCAACCCTAAACGGGGCACGATCCGTCGTGCCCGTATAACTTTTGCTTCTTTCTCTCAATATTCCTCAATAAAAAACAATTAATTGTATAGAAATATTTAGTCTCATCACAGAATCTTATCGTTGTGCATCAATCGTAACTATTTCCAGTACATTCATATATTGATTAAGAGGAAATCTGGACGTAAGCGTTACACCACAAAAAGGACTAATAGGGACAGCCACTTTGACGCCGGAGACATCAGTCAACTGGCGAATATTTTTGTGTGCATCTACACATGTTTAATCGATTCCCCTAGCTAGGGCTATTGACGTTGAGGCCGTGCCTTAACTTTTCTTAATGAATAAATGTAAGCCTTGTCAACAGCGTTTTTCTAAATAAATTTCGCGTTCCGTTGAACAAGGTATCAAATGTGTTGTCACAGTGTATAGTTGACAACCGATGCATTGCGTCCATCTCTTCTCTGAGACAACTGTAACGTTGACCGGAAACTTTAGGTATGACTACGGATAAACTTGAGCTAGAAGGTAAAGTTTTTGTTCCTGCTGAAGAACTGCCCATTCCGGAGTGGCCGAGTGTGCTAAGTGAACGTCCGCAACCGACGCTCACGATTAAAGATAATGACCTGTTTTTAGTTACCGATACACTAGGGAATATTGGTGGATTGTTAAGAGATGACATGAACGCCAGTATGGGATTGTTCTGTCACGATACCCGGTTCCTCAGCCGCTTGGAGTTACAGATTGAGGGGCGACCACCCGTATTACTCAGCAGTACTGCTGAAAAAGGGTTTGCTCTCTCTGTTCTGTGTACCAATCCTCGCCTGGATGGCGAACGTTTAGAAGAAGCAGAGCAATTAGAGGCAGAAGCACAAGTTGAGGAAGGCGAGATTTCCTACGCACCCCTACGGGCGGAGACAATCGGGCTTGCGCGGGACATTGTCTTGAATGGAGCGCTGTTTGATGAAATTGAAGTTTCTAACTATACCACAAGTCGCATTCGTTTTGAACTGAGTCTCAGCTTTGATGCTGATTTCGTAGATTTATTTGAAGTCCGGGGCTATGGACGAGGACACCGGGGACAGCTCTTACACGAAGTACCGAAGGATGAAGCGGCCCAAAAAGAAACCCAAGAGTTAACCCTAGCCTATAAAGGACGGGATGGCTTAGTGATGCAATCGTCCATCGAGTTCATGCATCGCCAACCCGACTACTTGAAGGGTAAAACAGCCATTTGGCAACTGGATCTAGACTCTCACGAAAATCTGAAGCTGGGGTATCGGCTCAGGGTCTTAATTAATAGTCGTTCCAGTTCTATTGTCAGTGCACCTGCTACCCTGGGACAGGCCAAAGCCGCTGAATTAGCGGAACAAAGAGAGTGGCAGCAACACGTCACCCAGATTCGCTCCGACGAGAAGACAATTAATCAGGTGATTGAGCGAGCTGAGCAGGATGTTTATCTGCTTCGGCAGACGTTTGGCAAAGGAAAAGTCCTTTCAGCGGGAGTGCCTTGGTTTTCCACGTTGTTTGGGCGCGACTCGATTATTGCCGCCTCGCAAACGTTGATGCTCGACCCCACCATTGCCCGCGAAACTTTGTCCATCTTGGCGAAGTTCCAAGGCAAGGAAGAGAATGAGTGGCGCGATGAGCAACCGGGCAAGATTTTGCACGAAATCCGCATGGGTGAAATGGCTCGGTGTGAGGAAATTCCCCATACGCCTTATTACGGAACCGTTGATGCCACACCGTTGTGGTTAATGCTCTACTGCGAATACTACGCTTGGACACATGACACCGAAACAATGGATCGTCTGTGGCCTAATGCTTTAGCAGCAATGGATTGGATTGACCGCCAGATGGCTGAAACTGGATATATCAGTTACTATCGCCTATCCAAGCGGGGTCTGGCGAATCAGGGGTGGAAAGATTCCGGAAACTGTATTGTCAATCGCAAGGGGCAGATGGCAAAGGGTGCGATCGCACTTTGTGAGGTGCAGGCTTATGCCTATTCGGCTAAAATCCGTTTGGCAGAGATTGCCCGACTGAAGAAGCGGCTCGATTTGGCAGACCAGTGGCAAGATGAAGCCAAAGACCTTAAGCGCCGATTTAACCAGGATTTCTGGATGCCTGAAGAAGACTTCTGTGCGTTGGCTCTGGATGGAGAAGGCAAGCCGGTGGATAGTATTACCTCTAACCCTGGTCACTGTCTGAATCTAGGCATTTTGGCACCCGAGAAAGCCTATAGTGTGGCGGAACGGCTGCGAGCTCCGGATATGTACAGTGGTTGGGGGATTCGTACCCTCAGTAGTTTGTCCCCGGCATACAATCCGATGGGGTATCATATCGGTTCGGTCTGGCCTCATGATAATTCCATGATTGCCGTCGGATTGCGAGCGCTCGGACTTGTCGATCAAGCACTGGAACTGTGTCAGTCGTTAATTGATATGACGCTATACCAGCCCTACAACCGTCCGCCCGAACTGTTTTGCGGATACGAACGCACCGATGGTAACGCCCCGGTCATGTATCCTGTCGCCTGCACTCCTCAAGCTTGGGCAACGGGCAGTATTTTCCAGTTGTTGCAAGTGATGATTAATCTGGTACCTGATGCCCGCAATAACTGCCTGCGGATTCTCGACCCAGCATTACCAGAGTCCATCAACAAACTATCACTGCAAAACTTGCGCGTGGGTTCAACTCTGCTGGATTTGGAGTTTGAGCGTTCTGGTAGCGCAACGGCTTGCCGCGTTGCTAAGAAGCGGGGGAATCTTCGGGTTGTGATTGAAGCGTAAACTTCAACTTAAATAAGGCTTGCTGAATAGCTGTAGAAAGTAGGCTAGGCAAGGATTTTGAGCCTTCGTCAACCCGCTCGGTGCAAGGTAATAGCACTATTGAGCTCTCTCATCCTTGCACTTTTGTAGGGAATCCCTGGGTAAATTGGGAAACTCAGCCGCCCCCCTACTAGATTTTCGCGCTGCCCTAGATTCGCGATCGCCGACTTATTCAGCAAGCCTTAAATAGACCTGTTTTGAAAGTCTCCTTTCATCCTGGAGTGTGAGCAGGTAAGCTCATGAACGTCTCTTATTTGATCGATCAAACAGTACATCGCAATGAGTCGCACTTGTATATGTTTCACTCTATGCATTGCAAGGCACTGCCATGTCAGGGGTGCCTTGGTTGCTCTCACAGGCGAGATGGCACAAGGAACATCTTCCAATAGTTAATCCCATTAGTAGAGGAAGATGCGGGGCGGTCATTAAACTTCCGACAGTCGAGCTT
>NZ_DATNPA010000499.1:0-3836 GCF_036703385.1 Allocoleopsis sp.
TTCAATCAAGTATTTTTTATTCCAAAGTTAATTGTGCTGTTGATTTTAAATTTATCAGTTAATGGTTAATTTAAATCCGATCGCTCTGATTAAAGTAAAACTTAACTGATTAAAAACTTCGTTTTTGCTACAATGATTGTATGAATTAAGACTATCAAATGCTGTGCTGTATCAATATTAAAAAGTTTATGATTGAAATAGGTGGGGTTTTAAAAATAGACAAAATTAGCCAGATCCGCGATCGGTTAGTGGCATTAGATAGTTGTCGCGGAGGCAAGGCAGAGGTCTCCAGGACAGAAGGTTCTTATGAATAAGGTTTTTCAGACGGTTCTGGTGTACGCAGTTCATGAGCGACTACTTAAGATGAATGGCACTGACTTATGGCTCAAAAGCGATTGTTCTTTGGAAAAACCCGGACTTGGGGGAGGTTGCCCCCACACCCCCTGCCCAAGGGCTGATTGGTGTGATGAGCCTGCCCTCTGCCCTGTGTCTTCTGCCTTCTTGCACTAGGCATACGCTTATTTAGACCCACCTGAGTGATTCACTTGTTTTTAACTTCGGCTATGATGCCTAGTCAGAGACTTAATATTCTTGGTACTGATGTTTCCAGGAATGCATTACTGAGTAATAACAGGTTCAATGCCTGGATAAAACCTTATTGTTAATAATGCCTATGGCAAAACTCCTCTTGTTCGTCGATCGGAACGCTTGGGAGATTGAGTAATGGTTCAGTATCATATTCAACCCGATAGTGAAATCCCAGCTTCAAAGCAGCTATTTGACCAAATTCAGTTTGCGATCGCCTCCCGGCAATATCCTCCCGGTCATCGACTGCCCAGTACGCGTCAGCTGGCAATGCTCACGGGTTTGCACCGCAACACGATTAGTAAGGTATATCGACAATTAGAAGAGACTGGGTTGGTGGAGTCCCAGGCAGGGTCAGGGATTTATGTCAAGGAGCAGGGACACGAGGGGGGACCCCAAGGTCAAGCTTCTATTCTCAGACAGTATCCTGAAGCTTACAAAATAGTACAAAAAAGCCTTGATGAACTTTTATCACAAGGATGCTCTCTCCGGGAAGCCAGAGAACTATTTTTATCGGAAATTGACTGGCGGTTGCGCTGTAGTGCGCGGGTACTTGTCACTGTTCCAAGCCGGGATTTGGAAGCGGGTAAGCTGATGATTAGAGAAATCGAACAGTCTCTTGGCATCCCAGTAGAGTTGGTACCGCTAGAAGAACTCTCTACCGCGTTGGATCAAACCAACTCCGGCACAGTAGTGACTAGCCGATACTTTATTGGAGAAGTCTTGGAAACTGCTGCCCCCAAATCAGTTCGCGTTATCCCCGTTGATATCCACGACTACGCTCAAGAACTCGAAATTGTTAAAGACTTACCCAAGGATAGTTGTCTTGGGGTAGTGAGTCTCAGCGCTGGTACCTTGGGAGTCGCATCCATTATCATCCACAGTCTGCGGGGAGATGAGTTGTTATTGATGACAGCTCAAGTTGATGATACCTATAAGCTACATGCTCTGGTTCGCGCCGCTCAGACGATTATCTGCGATCATGCCAGTTATGACAGGGTCAAAGCCGCTATCTCAGCGGCAAGAGATGACCTCATCCGTCCGCCCAAGCTGATTCGGAGTGAAAATTATATCGGTACCAAGTCGATTAATTTACTCAAGCGCGAATTAGGTTTAGGGTAAAACAGTGACCAGTGAACAGTGAGCAGTGACCAGTGAATAAAAACACATCCCGATTAGAGTCCCGCTTGTAAAGCGTCAACTCTCAACGGGGCACTGTTAACTGAAAGCTTTGAGTGGAGGGTTGGGTGTACTGGACTCCATACCTCTAGGCATGAGCTTGGTCACTGGTCGCTAATAGCCGATCGCTGTTTGACTGCGTAACTGTTCACTGTTCAAAGGAGAAGTGATGGTCATTGAAATGCATCCAACCATGGGATTGAAGGATGCGATCGAGCAGCGCCGTGCTGCAAGAGCATTTAAAAGCGATCCGATTCCCGATGTAATTTTAGAAGAAATTTTTCGGTTGGGTGTTCGAGCGCCATCGGGCTATAATCTCCAGCCTTGGCGCTTCATTGCTGTGAGAGCGCTAGAAAACAAGGAAAAGCTAAAAGCTTGTGCCTTTAACCAGCGCCAAGTGGGAGAAGCCCCCGTGGTATTGATTTGCTGTGGGGATCGGCGTGTAGGGAACCCGGAATATGTGGAATCGGTAATTGAACTGGCTAAAGAAGCGGGGGCAATGAATGATGCCTATGCCGATTTCATGCGCTCAGCTATTCCAGCCTTGTTTGAGCACCATCCCTGCTTTGAGAATATTGAAGCGTGGACGAATCGCCACACCATGCTAGCTGTCGCTCACCTGATGATTGTGGCAAAAAGCTATGGCGTTGATAGTTGCCCCATGGAAGGGTTTGTCACGACTCAAGTGAAAGAAGCCTTCCAAATCCCGGAGGAGGTGGATGTCTGTTGCCTGCTAGCGTTGGGCTATGCGGATGAACCCTTTAAACAGTATGGTGGACGTTTCGGACGCGATCGCGTTTGCTTTGGCGAAAGTTACGGCGAGCCATTTGAACTGTAAGCAACTTTTTTCCAACCAAAAAACGCCTGACTCTAGAGAGTCAGGCGTCTTATAAAAATCGCGAGAGTTTTTAGCTATCAGCTTCTACAGTGGAAATTGGCTGAACGCTAACAGCTGGTGGTCGATCGCTCAGAATCGCCTGTTGCAGCATAGGGGTGCGGGTGACGGACTCATTCGCCAAGGCAAACAGAGGGTTCGACAGAATTCCCGCTAAAGAGGTTGCGATCAAAGTCAGGACTAAACTCACTTGTAAAGGACGCAAACCTGGCAGGTTCCAGCGAATTTCTGGGTAAGCCTTCACAGCGTCGGACATTTCTTGGGGTTCTTTGACCACCATCATCTTCACGACGCGGATGTAGTAGTAAATCGAGACTACACTAGCCACCAGACCGAGCAAGACCAATCCATAGAGTCCTGCTTGCCAACCTGCCCAGAATAGATAGATTTTGCCGAAGAATCCCGCTAGAGGCGGAATCCCTCCCAGCGAGAGTAAGCAAATGCTCAAGCACAACGTGAGCAGGGGGTCTTTTTGATAAAGCCCAGCGTACTCGCTAATCTGGTCAGTCCCCGTGCGTAGGGTGAAGAGAATGACACAGGCAAAGCCGCCCAGGTTCATGAATAAATAAATCAGCAGGTAAAAGATCGTACTGGCGTAACCGGCGTCAGTTCCGGCAATCAACCCGATCATGACAAACCCAGCTTGAGCAATGGAAGAATAGGCCAAGAGCCGCTTCATGCTGGTTTGAGTCAAGGCGACGACATTACCCAAAATCAAGCTCAAAATGGCAAGGGCGGTGAAGACAAAATGCCATTGCTCGGTCACTAACGGGAAGGCAGTGGTCAGGAGTCGAATCGCCAGAGCAAAGCCTGCCGCTTTGGAACCGACGGAGAGGAAAGCGACGACGGGAGTCGGCGAACCTTCGTAAACGTCAGGCGTCCATTGGTGGAAGGGAACTGCTGAGATTTTAAAGGCAATACCTGCGATCGCAAAAACTAATGCAATCAAAATCCCCAGAGATTGACCGGTTTCTAGCACCGCGACATTATTAGCGATCGCATTTAACTGCGTTTCTCCCCCAGATAGACCGTACAACAAAGAGACGCCGTACAGAAAGACCGCCGAACTCGATGCTCCGATTAGCAAATATTTCAGCGCTGCCTCATTCGACCGAGGGTCTCGCTTCATGTAACCCGTCAGTAGGTACGATGAAATACTCAGGGTTTCCAGCGAGAC
>NZ_DATNPA010000500.1:0-11528 GCF_036703385.1 Allocoleopsis sp.
AACGATATTGCTGCCCTCGGCATCGCGCTTGAAATACCCTAGTGAGGCCGCACGCATTTCCTGTAGTGCCACGAGGGTGGCTTCTCCAGAGCAGGCGTTTTCGATGATTTCCCGCAGACCCCGAACGTTGACGACAATAATGTTAGGGTCGCCAGCGACGATCGCGTAGGTTACATAGCGCAACATCCACGATAAGTCACGCAGAGACTTCTGCATGTTTTTCGGGCCATAACGGGCGACGTTAATGGGTCGGAATCCCGCCGGAGTTGGACCTCCACCAGAAGCACTGAAGAGTCCTCGCAGACCCTCGAAGAAACCGCCGCTACTTTCCACATACGTAGCCGTTCCCAACTTCATGGATTCTCTAGCATCCATGCCGCCACCACCAGCCAGGACTAGCTCCTGACCGACTTCTTCCCTAGGCTTCTCCAGGAAAGCCATCGGGGAACCCCCGACGAAAATCCGGTTAGCCGCGCGGGAAACAATTAGGTCAGCGTTTTTGCTGAGAATGTCTGCAATCTCTGTACGCTGTATCCCAGAGCGGAAATAACTGGCCAGCTCGCTTAGCTCACCACCTCCTAAGAACCGGTCTTGCTGTTCAGCTTGAATAATTGTTGAAACCGGTACTGTTTGATATAGTTGCGGACGCGCAACTGTGCTTCCACCACTTGCCTTAACACTCATTGGTTCTCAAAAGCTCCCATCGACAATTGCTACTGTGTTAAGTCTGACCAGGGTGCCAATCCAGGTTTCTTTCGCTTACCTTAGGCTGTTGTGCATCGGTATTGACTTCCCATTCCAAAACGGAATCGGATGTTCCCGTGACGCCTTCAATAAACTATCCTCCTGGGCTTTACCAGATCAGTCTTTAGATTAAAACGTTTCTGTTGTTGTGAACTTATTTGTTAAGAAGTGTAAAGAACACGTTCCAGTGTTTCACAGAGTAATCATAGTTGATAAGCGTCAATCGCTGAGAGTCCCCATAAGTTTTGTTACAATCTTGGCGGACTAGGGATTGGGAAGGGAAGAGTGGGAGAATTTTTAACCTGAACAGGATAATTCAACAAACCTTCACCTCCAGGCTGGAATACGCCTTCGTATGAACTCAGGCGTTGCGCTAAAGTAACGCTACGCTATCGCTCAAGCTCTGGTCCCCTTCTCATTCTCTCATCCTGGCACTCCAAACTCCCATTTGAATTAATACCCAACGTCTTTTTGAGTCATGGAAATCGATCAAGACACCAGCGCTGCTGTTCAGCAGCTTTACGATACTTACCCTTTTCCGCCAGAACCGTTATTAGATGAGCCACCTCCTGGGTACAACTGGCGCTGGAATTGGTTAGCAGCTTACAGCTTTTGCACGGGTCAAAAACCGCAAAGGCAGGACATTCGTATTCTCGATGCTGGTTGTGGTACAGGTGTCGGGACAGAGTACTTGGTTCACCTCAATCCCCAAGCGTCTGTGGTGGGGATTGACTTGAGTGGAGGCGCTTTGGAGGTGGCACGAGAACGTTGCCGTCGTTCAGGTGCCAATCGCGTCGAGTTTCATCACTTGAGTTTGTACGACGCCGATCAGCTTGAGGATAAGTTCGATCTGATTAACAGTGTTGGAGTCTTGCATCATTTACCTGATCCGATTCGAGGGATTCAGTCTTTGGCGGCAAAGCTAGCTCCTGGTGGCTTGATGCATATTTTTGTCTATGCGGAGTTGGGGCGGTGGGAGATTCAGCTAATGCAGAAAGCGATCGCACTGCTCCAAGGTAACCAGCGAGGTGACTACCAGGACGGTGTGAAGGTGGGGCGTCAGCTGTTTAACGCTTTACCAGAAAATAATCGCATTGTCAAGCGAGAGAAAGAACGCTGGTCATTAGAAAATCAGCGGGATGCCAACTTTGCGGATATGTATGTTCATCCCCAAGAAATTGATTACAACATTGAAACGCTATTTGAACTGATAGATGCTGCTGGATTGGAGTTTATTGGCTTTTCTAATCCCCGCTACTGGGAGATGGAGCGGCTTTTAGGGAAAAATCCGGAGTTGATGGAACGAGTGCAAGGGTTAAGCGATCGCGAACGTTATCGCTTAATTGAGCTATTAGATCCAGACATTAGTCACTATGAATTTTTCCTAGGATGCCCTCCTATACAAAAGGCAGATTGGTCATCGGATGAGGCTCTACTGGCAGCCATTCCAGAGCGCAATCCATGCATGAATGGATGGCCGAGTCAATCCTTGTTTGATTATGATTACCAGCTGATTCATTTATCAGAAGAAGAATTTGAATTTCTACAAATTTGTGATGAGAATTCAGCCAAGCCTCAAACGGTAGGAGAGATTTTGGCAAGTGCAAAGTTAGGGTTGGAAGGAGTGCGATCGCTCCTCAAACAGCAGTTAATTATGTTGACGATCCCCTGATTGTTGAATAATTTCCATTACATTATTTTTTGTAGGGACGGGTTTAGTAGGGATTTTAGGCAACAATACAGATAACTAAACGATTAAAACCAGCCCCTACAAACCTATCTACAATCTGTATTTACAAATTAGACCTTACTCAGGTAACTCCCCAAAACGTTCTCGGTAGCGATCGAGCATGGCTTCCATTTCAGCAAGCTGTTGTTGATCTAGTTCCCGTTGTTGGCGTTCTTGTTCAGCTCGTTGACGTTCTTGTTCGGCTTGTGCCTCTGCCAACAATCGCCCTTGAGTTTCCTGCTTGAGTACTGCCACTAGTTCATCAGGAATTAGCAATTTTTCTCCAGTATCCTCTCGGTAAAAGCCAATCAGTTTTCCTTCAACGGCTAAGCGGAGTTGTAAGGGTTCGCTGCGACTATCCGTTATAGGTGTGTAGGTATCTCCCCGCAGGCGATAGCCTTGTAATTTTTCTGGTATCCACTCTCTCTTGGGGTCAAATAGCCAGTATTCCTGAATACCTAGCTGCTCGTACAAGGTTTTCTTAAACGTCTTATCTTGGTCTTGTGTACCTGGAGAAGTCATTTCAAAAATCACTACTGGCACTTGGCCTTCTTCCCAGGTTTTGTAGTTATCTCTGCCGCCTGGAGCAACATCGAAAATCACCATCACATCAGGGGCAGTTCGTACTTTGGGAAATCCCTGAGCATAGTAAAGGAATTGGTTGGCTAGAACAGTTGCTTGACGATCTGCTAAGTATTGTTTGAGGACTTCTAGAGTAGTTAGGATGGCATAAAGATGATCGTAGGTTTCTGCCACAGGTTCACCATCGGCACTAGGGTAAATGATTGGGGTGGTTTGAGCTGTGGGGGAAGGGGCTGTCATGGTAACACAAAGTCGGCATCACGCTTTCATTCTAAGGTTGAATTCAGGTTAACGGCATCACTGGAAGCGGGTGAGAGGTATATTGCCCATGAATGACTTGCTGCAACTCAGTATGCATCTCAATTAAGCCAATACAACTTATTGTGGAGCAGGTAATACGAACATCTAGACAGGCAGGGCCGACAGGATGCCCAGGCCACTCATATGACTTTTTATTTCACTAACTGAAATGACGTCATAAACTTTTCGATATCACCAGACAACGCACTTTCTCTATTTTTCGGAATTTCTGTAGTTAATTGGTACAAGCGTTGTTTAACTAAATAAGCTCGATACTTAACTATCTTGTCGCCCGGAGCTTCAAACTTAAACTCTTTACCAGAGTATTGTTCTAAACGGATATCTTGCTGATTAATCAATTTGAGATTTCTATCATTAGTAAAACGAGAAGATAGACTATCTAAAATAAAATCAGAAGGAAGCTGAGCGACGGCATCAGGGAAATTCGTATAAGAAACACTATATTTAACTTTGCCTTCTTCTAAGGATGCAGTGAACAAATTAGCATCGAGAGATACATTATTTCCATCTGTAGTTTGTCTGTTCTGAGTTGGCGCAACGGGCATTAAAACTGTAAAGCCTCCTTCAGACGAAGAGACTTTTTCCCATTTTTGTTGTTGAACTAGAAATAGCTGTTCGGCTCGAACAGATTGAAGGACTGGATATCCACTCATCAGCAGACTCGATAAAGCTGATAGTAATAAAAATTGAGTTCTCATACTTTATATTCCTCAGCACCTGTGCTACGAATTTACGTCATTATACAGCAGTCGTTTGAGGCATAAAGAAATAGAATCTTGTCTTTATAAAGACCTAAAAAAAAGCGCCTGACTATTCTCAGACGCTTGCCATGTTTGACGTTTAAAGGATGTGAAACCTGAAGTTAACCGCTCAGCGCTTCTGCACCGCCCACAACTTCCAGAATTTCCTGGGTAATCGATGCCTGCCGTGCTTTGTTGTAAGACAAGGTTAAGCTGCTAATCAGTTCGCTGGCGTTATCACTGGCGTTATTCATCGCCGTCATCCGGGCCGCGAGTTCACTAGCTGCTGACTCTTGTAGCGCCCGCAGTAACTGGTTGTTCAAATACAAGGGCAACAAGGCATCCAGGATTTGCGCTGGGTCTTGCTCAAAGAGCATGTCACGAGGGAAGGGAGTGACTTGAGGTGCGACTTTCTCCCGCGTTACCTCAAAGTTGCCACCACGAGTTGTCAGCCTGAAGATTTCATCATCTTGTGCTTCTAGTCCTTGTGCAGTCAAGGGCAGCAGGGTTTGAACTACGGGACGAGAACTAATCAAGGAGACAAACTTGGTGTAAACCAATTCAACCCGGTCTACTGATTCTGAGAGGAACAGAGAGAGCAGTTCATCAGCAATCATCGAGGCTTCTGCGGCGGTAGGAACCTGCTCTAGGCCGGTGTATTTGGCACTAATGGGCTGGTCGCGGCGCTGGAAGTACTGGAAGGCTTTGCGTCCAACGAGGACGTATTTGTAATTGAGATTTTCCTTCTGTAATTCCTTCGCGCGGTTTTCAGCGCGGCGGATGACGTTGGTATTGTAAGCGCCACACAGACCGCGATCGCCGGAGATAACCAGCAAGCCTACAGTCTTGACTTCGCGTTGCTTGAGCAAAGGGAGATTGGCGTCTTCAAACCGCAGACGGTTTTGTAATCCATAGAGTACTTGTGCCAAGCGGTCGGCAAAGGGGCGGGTGGCAGTCACCTGTTCTTGGGCGCGACGGACTTTGGCAGCGGCAACGAGGCGCATGGCCTCGGTAATTTTTTTGGTATTTTTGACCGACTGAATGCGATCGCGAATAAATTTTAGATTGGCCATATCGGGGTTGAGGTGAACAGGTTGAAGGTTGAAAGTTGAGTTGAAGGTTGGCAGGTTGAAGGTTGAGTTGAAGGTTTTAACTTTCAACCTTGTAACCTTCAACCTTCAACCTTGTTTTATAACCTTCAACCGATTACACGGATACGAGGAAAGTCTGCTTGTATTCTGCGATCGCTTCTTTCAGCAGCTTCTCTGCTTCATCAGTGAGGGCCTTCTCTTTTTGCACAATCTCACCATATTGCTGCTTGCTGGTCTTTAAGTACTCCCGCAGCCCTTGGGTAAAACTGCTAACTTTCTCAACCGCGATGTCATCCAGATAGCCATTCAGACCGGCGTAGACCAGCGCCACTTGCTCATAAACGGCTAATGGTGAGTACTGGGGTTGCTTCAAAATTTCCCGCAACCGCTGACCCCGTGCCAATTGGTCTTGGGTGGCTTTGTCCAAATCCGAGGCAAACTGAGCGAAGGCTTGCAAGTCATCAAACTGAGCTAGTTCCAGCTTCAACTTACCTGCTACTTTCTTCATCGCCTTGGTTTGTGCGGCAGAACCCACACGGGACACCGAGATACCTGGGTTAATGGCGGGACGCAAGCCAGCATTAAATAGGTCGGATGTCAAGAAAATTTGACCATCGGTAATCGAAATCACGTTGGTCGGAATGTAGGCGGACACGTCACCCGCTTGGGTTTCGATAATTGGCAGCGCTGTCATACTGCCTTCGCCCAGTTCATTACTCAGCTTCGCTGCCCGTTCCAACAAGCGGGAGTGAATGTAGAACACATCTCCTGGATACGCTTCCCGTCCGGGTGGACGACGCAGCAGTAGGGACATCTGACGATAAGCTTGGGCTTGCTTGGAGAGGTCATCGTAAATCACCAGCGTGGCTTTGCCCTTGTACATGAAGTACTCAGCCAGGGTTGCACCGGTGTAAGGAGCGAGGTACTGAAGGGTTGCTGGGTCGTTCGCATTCGCCGCCACTACAATCGTGTAATCTAATGCTCCTTTTTCCTGAAGCACACCGACTACTTGGGCTACGGTAGACGCCTTTTGACCAATGGCGACGTAAACACAGACTACATCTTGTCCCTTCTGGTTGATGATGGTGTCAACCGCGATCGAGGTTTTTCCGGTTTGGCGGTCACCAATAATTAATTCCCGCTGACCCCGTCCCACGGGAATCATGGCGTCAATAGCAGTGATTCCGGTTTGCATGGGTTCATAAACCGAACGCCGTGCAATAATCCCTGGAGCACCGGATTCGATCAGACGAGATTCGGTGGTGTGGATGTCTCCCTTTCCATCAATCGGGCGGGCTAGGGCGTCCACGACGCGACCAATCATCGCATCTCCTACAGGCACCTGAGCAATTTTGCCGGTGGCGGTCACGGAGCTACCTTCTTGGATACCCCGACCATCGCCCATCAACACGGCACCAACGTTGTCCGCTTCCAAGTTCAGAGCGATGCCAACTTCACCATCTTCAAACTCGACTAATTCCCCAGCCATGCACTTTTCCAAGCCATAGATCCGGGCAATACCATCACCAACTTGGAGCACTGTACCAACGTTGGAAACTTTTACATCTTGGTCGTACTGTTCAATTTGCTGCCGAATAATGTTGCTAATTTCGTCGGGTCTAATGCTAATCATGTTAGTTGTGACTGCTTAGTGGTTGAGTATGTTTAGGGAATAAAAAACGTTCTCCCTGAAGTTGTTGATTACCAAGGGGGCTGTTTTGGGGGTAGCCTACAAACTTAAGACTCTCTATGTTGAACGACCTAGGCTTACACTGATACGACGTAGTTGTCCGCGCAAGCTAGCATCTACGACCTGAGAACCGACTTTAATGATGACACCACCTATTAAATCGGGGTCGAGCTTAGAATCGAGTTCAACTTCATGAGCGCCTGTCATGGCTTTGACTTTCTCTATGACAGACTGCCGTTGAGTGTCTGTTAGTTCTACCACTGAAGTCACTTCTGCCAAAACAGTCTGTTTCAACTTCCGGAGCCGAGCTTGGAATTGTTTGAAAATTCCCTCTAAGAAAAGGACGCGTCGCCGCTCCACCAGAATCATCAAAAAGTTCATCATATAGGGGTGGAGTTGATCGCCACCAATCTGTCGCAATACAGCTTTTTTGGCGTCCTCCTGCACCACGGGACTTTCCAAAAATTGCTGTAACTCTTGAGAGTTTTGCAGAAGATTCAACAATGAACTAACGTCTTCACCAAAACGATCAACAAGGTTCTGGGATTGAGCTAGAGACATTAAGGCTTCTGCATAAGGCTCCAGCACTTGAGCGCTTAAAAAACTGTCCTTCATGAGCCACCTCCCACGATAGCGATGCTACGGTCAATGAGTTGATGTTGAGCTGAGTCATCTAAGTGACTTCTGAGTTGGGACTCGACACGCTCGATAGACATGGCGGCAACCCGTTCGCGGAGTTCAGCGATCGCTCGCTCTCTTGCTACATCCAAATCTTGAGCAGCCGTTTCTCTAAGGCGTTCAACATCTTTCGCTGCCTGCGCTAGGATTGCTTCTTTTGCCGTCTTCGCGTTTTCTTCTGCGGCTGCACGAATTTGCTCTGCCTCGGCTTGAGCTTTAGCTAACTTCTGTTGAGCGTCTGCTAAGGCAGCAGCAGCATCTTTTTGGCGGTTCTCGGCATCCCTAACCTCTTCAGAAATCCTTGAGCGACGCTCATTTAGGATATCAACTAAAACTTTACGCCCAAAGTAAAATAGTACCCCGATAATAATCGCGAGGTTGATCAGGTTGGTTTCTAATACATCGAAGTTCAGACCAAAACCACCGGACTCTACGGCGTGGGCCGCTTCAGTGGCAAGGAATGAGAAAGTTCTCATGATACCGATTTCCTAACTGCGCTACTGACATTAATAGTTTGACTTTCTACTCTCAAGGAAAAGGGCATTGTTGCGACTAAAGCGATCGCGTCTGAAGCTTCCTTGTTAAGTTAGCTGTCGCGCCGCGAATCGCTCTAGGAGAGAGGATGCGCATAGAATGCGTTTTCCGATCGCTACAAAATCTGCTACTTGACCAATTCTGGACCTAACAGTTTTTCCAGAATTTGACGGCTGAGGGCATCCACCTCTTGCTCAAGCGTTTGCATGGCTGCCTGTTTCTGAGATTCTATCTCTTGAGCCGCCTGTTCTCGTTGAACTTGGGCTTCCTGCTGCGCTTCGGCCATCTTAGACGCCGCAATTTTTTGGGCATCAGCTTGCGCGGCTGCAATCGTAGCTTGTGCTTTTCGGCGAGTTTCTCCTAGCTCTTGCTCGTATTGCTTTGCCAGCTTGTCTGATTTCTCTAGACGTTCCTTCGCTTGCAGGATATTACTGCGAATGTATTGAGCCCGCTCGTCAATTGCCTTGCCCAGGGGCTTATAGAACACCGCATTCAACACTACTATCAGAAGTAAAAACTGTATTGCCATCAAGGGCAGGGTTGCATCAAAGTCAAACAATCCCCCTTCTTTGGCAGCTGCTTCAGCGGTTTCAACAGCTAGCAAAATTGTCCAATGTGTCATAATTTCAAGACCCAGTTGCTATCCTTTGGGTCAGCTAATCAGCTGAGATTGGTTAGTGGTCAGTAGTTAGTGTTCATGAACGACTAACTACTAACGGCTAACTCTTAAACTTTTTCTACGAGAAGGGGTTGGCAAACAACAAAACGAGGGCAATTACCAGACCATAAATGGTCAGGGATTCCATGAATGCCAGCGTTAATAGTAGAGTGCCTCGAATTTTGCCTTCTGCTTCTGGTTGACGAGCAATTCCTTCCACAGCTTGACCGGCTGCATTACCTTGACCAATACCAGGGCCGATGGCAGCTAAACCAATTGCCAGAGCAGCAGCGATAACAGAAGCAGCAGCAACGATTGGATTCATGATTATTTTCCTTAAATTCTGTACACAACCAACAACACAAGAGTTTTTACTTTTGAGGTTTGAGGCTCTAGCTTCAAACCTCAAAGCTCACTCATTACATCAACTGAGGGCTCTAAGAATGCTCCTCATGCTCTTCTCCACCGTGCCCTTCCAAGGCTTCATGAATGTAGGCGGCTGCTAGCGTGGAAAAAACTAGGGCTTGAATTGCACTGGTAAATAAACCCAACGCCATCACTGGCACAGGCACAAACAGGGGAACCAGTAGCACCAGCACTGCCACCACTAGCTCATCTGCAAGAATGTTGCCAAACAGACGGAAGCTCAGGGAAAGAGGCTTTGTGAAATCTTCTAAGACCGCGATGGGTAATAGGATTGGCGTCGGTTCAATGTACTTCTTAAAGTACCCTAAACCTCGCTTCCTAAAACCCGCGTAAAAATACGCCAAAGAAGTCAGCAACGCCAGGGCTACGGTAGTATTGATGTCATTAGTGGGAGCCGCTAACTCACTTCCCGGTATTCTGATTAGCTTCCAGGGAACTAGGGCACCCGACCAATTGGAGACAAAGATAAACAAAAATAAAGTGCCAATAAAGGGCACCCAGGGACGGTACTCTTTCTCACCAAGCTGGTTTTTGGCTAAATCCCGGATAAAGTCCAGGGCGTACTCCATGAAATTTTGTATGCCACTGGGAATTCTCTGGATATTTCGAGTAGCCGCGAGGGAAGCAACTACTAGAACCAAGATTACAAACCAGGAGGTAAGAAAAACCTGCCCATGCAGTTTCAGATTGCCTAATTGCCAGTAGAAATGATTACCTACTTCCAATTTGGCAAGGGGGAAAGAATTAAAGACGTTTAAGACACTGTGAATTTCCATTGACGGAAGTTTCCCCAGAAATCGATGATTGGCAGGATGCCTTGTCTACTTGACTTTTTTAGGGTCAGCTGGTATAAAGGTTTGCACCATGTAGACGATGAGAGTGGCCTTATAGGTCAGAAATCCCAAAAAAATGGGCAAAATCTGTAGCTTATGCCATTGAGTTGCTACTATAATCAACCCAATAAACACCGCAAACCGAGCTTTGCTCAGACTTTTTCTTTCTAGGGCAAGTCGCTCGACGTCTTTAGCCAACATTCTCAAGTAAACCATACCTGTGCACGCCCCGATCAAATAATTCAGAGCAATGTCAAGTGAGTAAAAAAACCAGACAGAGATAAAGACAATCCCTGTAATGGTAAGCGTGACCAACAACAACGTTCGTTTGAGTTGGTAGTACTCTTCCATTGACGAATTATTTTCGGGGGATGGAGGACTTCCTTGTGGTAGTTCCTCCATGACCGGGGTTGGTTGAGGAGAGTCGTCTGACAAGTTCACGGGTAGCAGCAGCAGCCAGTCCAAAAAGCAAGTTCGTAACAAACGAGCCTAGCCACAGGTAATCATATCATGTACCGGTAACAATACTTAAAATTTCTTAAATAGTAGGGGAGTGTAAAATTCCGTCGTGATTCGAGAAACTCTCTATGTATTTAGTTGTGCTTTTTCTGCTGTGGCTCGCAAGTTATGTACTGGAACCCACCAAAGCCTCTGGGTTTCTAGACGCCCTAGGGCGGTAAAATAAGCAAGTCCAAGTCCAGTTCCCCTGCACGGGGATTGAAAGTGTCAAGCCCAGAACTTACGCAATGCCCAACACTTATACTGTCAAAATTCGCCACCAAGGCACTACTCACACGATAGAGGTACCAGAAGATAAACAAATTCTTCGTGCTGCCTCCGCTGCTGGAATCGACTTACCCAGTTCCTGTAATGCGGGAGTATGTACTACTTGTGCCGCTCAACTCTCGGAAGGAACGGTAGAGCAGAGCGATGGTATGGGTTTGAGTCCAGAACTCCAAGCTGAAGGTTACGCACTGTTGTGTGTAGCGTATCCCCGCTCTAATCTGAAGCTTGAGACTGAAAAAGAAGATGAGGTATACGATCGCCAATTTGGTCAACCTTAACTGATGAGTTACCAGCTAAATTGCGGTAGCTGTCCGGGATTAGGTTAGGAACATGTAAGAAGGCAAACGGTCTTTTGGGAGGCTAGCTTGGCAGAAATAATCCACCAGTCAACGATGAGCCATGAACTCTAACCAATTAGGCTGGTGGGAAACTTTCGCCACAAAGGTCTATTGATAGTATATAGATCCTATTGAAAGGATTTTTTATGACAATTCTTTTAGTTCTCTTGTTTGCCGTGTGTTTTATAGCTTGCATGGCTCTAACTAGAGGGCTTTTTCTGCGGTTATCGAATTGGAATCTCTTAGATAGATTGATCGCAGCTTCAACTCCTCTAGTGATCTTTATCCTATGTGGATTAATTTTGAGGGAATTTGTATCTACGCCTTTTAGGAGTCAAAATGCTTCTATTCTGGCACCAACGGTTGGAATTATTTACG
>NZ_DATNPA010000501.1:0-11336 GCF_036703385.1 Allocoleopsis sp.
AGAATTGCGATTACGCTTTCGGCGGATGGGGTTTTGTCATTAGATCAGCGTGTTGAGGCAGTGGATCAAGCGATCGCATTTGCCAAATCTGCCCAAGAATTTCTCGCACAGTACAACGAAGACACGGACAACCTGAAAACCCAAATCATCCTAGCGCGAGAGTGGCTCAAAGAAGTTAACATCACCCACGACCAAATTGCCTATCTCGTTAACGAAGCCATTCGAGGCGGCGTCCAAGGACATCGGGCGGAACTGTTCGCCCTAAGAGTTGCTAAGGTTGCGGCGGCTTTAGATGGGCGGCAGAATGTAATTGCAGACGATTTGCGCCGTGCGGTGGAATTGGTGATTGTGCCTCGCGCTACCCAAATCCAGACGCCACCCGAAGAACAACAACCCCCACCGCCTCCCCCACCTCCTCAAGATAATTCTCAACAAGAGCAGGAAGAGCAGGAGGAGAAAGAAGAAGAGGAAGACGAAGAACAGGAGCAAGAACCCCCTAGCATCCCGGAAGAGTTTGTTTTTGACCCAGAAGGCGTGCTGCTCGACCCTAGTGTGCTGTATTTTGCACAAATGGCACAGCGTCAGGGTAAGTCGGGGAGTCGTAGCATCATCTTCTCCGATGATCGGGGGCGTTATGTGAAGCCCATGTTGCCGAAAGGGAAGGTGCGACGAATTGCAGTGGATGCAACGCTGAGAGCAGCTGCTCCTTATCAGAAGGCAAGGCGGCAACGTCAGCCGGGACGCAAGGTGATTGTGGAATCAGGAGATATTCGCTCGAAGCGGTTAGCGAGAAAAGCAGGAGCACTGGTGGTATTTGTCGTGGATGCTTCGGGTTCGATGGCGCTGAATCGGATGCAGTCTGCGAAGGGTGCGGTGATGCAGTTACTAACAGAAGCGTACCAAAACCGAGATCAGGTATCGCTGATTCCCTTCCGGGGAGAACAGGCAGAGGTGTTGTTACCCCCAACTCGGTCCATCGCCTTGGCACGGGGACGTTTGGAGCGATTACCTTGTGGTGGCGGTTCCCCCTTGGCGCATGGTTTGACTCAGGCGGTAAGAGTGGGGATGAATGCCAAGATGTCTGGGGATATCGGGCAAGTGGTCATTGTGGCAATCACCGATGGACGAGGGAATATTCCCCTCGCTCGTTCCTTGGGTGAACCAATGGTAGAAGGGGAAAAGCCGGATATTAAGGCAGAATTGTTGGATATTGCGGCGCGAATTCGAGCGCTAGGGATTCAACTGTTGGTGATTGATACGGAAAATAAGTTTGTTTCAACGGGTTTTGCCAAGGAATTGGCGAAAAACGCGGGAGGGAAGTACTACCACTTACCGAAGGCAACGGATCGAGCAATTGCAGCAATGGCAAAAGGTGCGATCGCAGATATGAAGTCTCGGTAGCAGCGCTATCATTCATATGTTGCACCCGTTCACTCACCCTCAGCATTTGTAGAACGGATAGTATGAGGGAAATAGAGGAGCGATCGCTCTATGCCCAAACGAAAAATATTGCACGAAGAGCGAGACTACACGTTTCGTTCCTACTTCGAGTTAGCTGAAGACCCAGATGAGATTTTGGCGGAGTTTGACTATACACTCGTCATAGCGGAACTCTCTCTACCTCAAACGACTAAGGATTTAGGTTGGTTGACAGGGCTGAAGCAAAAAATTAGAAGGATTTTACCATTTGTCAGGCTAAACAATGAGACAGCTAGAAGAGAAACCTTAGTATCTCCAATCCTGCTAGAAATTGTCGATTATTGCCAATGTCAACTGCGAATTGAGTATCCCCTTAAAGTTAGTAATTGGTTGAAAGGAAATTTAGATTATCTCTTGCGTTCAAAAAATGACTTACTAGTAATAGAAGCTAAAAATGATGACCTCACCAGAGGGTTTACTCAATTAGCAGTGGAATTAATTGCTTTGTCACAGGTTGAAGAGCCAAATATTTTTTATGGAGCTGTGACGATGGGAGATGTGTGGCGTTTTGGTAGACTTGAGCGCAGCAAAAAGGAAATTGTTCAAGATATCAATCTTTTCAAGATACCAGACGATTTAGAGAATTTAGCCAGCGTACTGGTGGGCATTCTTGAAGATGTAGAAGGGTAGAGCAGTTGCGATCGCATATATCAAGTCTCAGTAAAATTAAGCATTCGCAGCAGCACTTTGCGTTCTGCACAAATTCATAAGAGCTTGCCAACGCTTATCCCAAATTTGCTGCAAAAAGGGAATAAATGCATCAGGGTATTGATTTTTGTGCTTTTGCTCATCCTGTTCAATGGTTCGCCACAAGTTGCACAGTTGCTGCAAGGTGGAGCAATTTTGAATCTGACAAGCAACGGCATTTTGCCATTCTTGTAGCTGGCGGTAACTGATGAATCGCCCTCCTTTGTTGCGGCGATGGACAAAAAGGACGTATTCCCAGCACTCGACACGTACAATTAGTTGCTTGGGAATTCTCAGGAATCGGGCAATGCTACTTATGGTTATGCGGAATTTCTTTGAGGGTTGAATGCGCTGGAATAGGGCAGTCATGGTTAATGCACTCCGTTCTATACCGACCTGAAGTGCGATCGCCTTTAGTGCAATTGGTCACAGATGGGCGATCGCATTTTGTTTTTAGTGGCTGCCTACGGGCATATCGAAGACAATCTCAAACTCTGCCACCGGTATCCATCGCTTCAAGAAGCGTAAATGATCTTGTGCATCTTGCCGATTGTAAAAACGCGCCACTGTGTAACACTGAGCTTTCGGTAAGAGTCGCACGATTGCCCAAGGACGAGGAGTGTCCTCGCTGAACTGGATTTGTTGGTAAGCCATGACGTATCCTTGTGATTGTGAAATATATATAGATTCAGCGGTTGCCATTTCAGGTTGCCGCTTTTTTTGTTTCCGGAAAGCGTTTACTGCATGATAAATTGCATCAACGCTTTTTATGCATATAATATAGTATGAATTGGGCATTATTCGCAAGATTTTGTATGCTATTTAGAGAATTTGCATGAATCAAAATAATGCCCAAAGAGAGTCCCAAGACTTACGAGGAACTCAAGAGCAAGCGCATGACCGTAGCTATGACTCCGACAGGATATCGGGGACTCAATGAGCTAGCTCAATCGAGGGGAGTAAGTCTCTCCGAGTTGATGGAGAGGATCGGAAGAGGACTCATTGAGATCGACAAGGAAGGGCCAAGACTGGGGGAATTGTACGCCAACTGATAGCACAGCAGCGAGATCAGTTGGCATATCACGAAGGGCAAATTGAGCAGATCGAGCAGGGATTGAGGGAGCTTGAAGCGCTGCTTGAGCAGTTACAGGAAGAACCTGAAGCGGAAGAGTCAATGCTGCGTGACGAATGAGGTTGAGGTTTTGGGTAGTGCGATCGCATATATCAAGGCTCGGTGGTATAAGGCGCGATCGCTCTCTCAGCATTATCCTCATTTTACCGCTACGGCACCTGCCACACCTTAACAGTTCTGTCGTAACCCCCACTAACGAGAGTCTTTCCATCAGGACTGAAAGCGACTGACTGAACATAGGAGTCATGCCCAAAAAGCGTGGCGATTTCTAGTCCAGTTTGCAAGTCCCATAGTTTAATAGTTTTGTCATCGCTTCCACTGGCGAGAATTTGACCATCAGGGCTAAACGCCACTGCTATTACCCTGTTAGTGTGACCAGTAAGGTAACGGATTGGCTGTCCAGTATGCCAGTCCCACAGTACTATTTTATGGTCTTCACTACCACTAGCCAGAGTTTGACCATCTGGACTGAAGGCGACAGAACGAATACACTCTTGATGTCCTTCTAAAGAGCGGATTTTTTCTCCAGTTCTCCAGTCCCATAGTTTGATGGTTTTGTCACAACCTCCACTGGCAATAATCTCACCATCTGGACTAAAAGCAAGAGACTTAACATAGTTTGATTGCTTGTTTAGGGTGCGGAGTTCTTCTCCAGATTGCCAGTTCCAAAGTTTAATAGTTTTGTCATGACCACCACTAGCAAGGATTTGAGCGTTTGGGCTGAAAGCCACCGCAATAACTTGTTCTGAATGTTTCATGGATTGAGTCTGGATTTCTTCGCCAGTTTTCACATTCCAGACTCTAACGCTTCTATTACTACTTCCAGCGGCAATAGTTTTACCATTTGAATTAAAGGCTACTGATTGAATCCAGTTGTATAGAACCCCTGTTGAAGGCTGATAGAGAGTTTTGATTTCTTTCCCATCCTTAATGCTCCATAATTTGATAGTTCCGTCATCGCTACCACTGGCAATAATCTCACCATCAGGACTGAAAGCTACTGAATGAATCCCCCCTTCATACCATGAATGACCTGTAAGGTTGTAAATGAGCAAGGCTCGACTGTAATCATTACTTGCTTCCTCAGTTTTTCCAAGTATATCGTAGGCGATTCCTCGGTTATAATAAGCTTCACGGTAGTTGGAGTCGCGATTAATTGCTTGATTAAACTCTTTAATTGCTTGCTGTTCTTCTCCTAGATTTAAGTAAGCAAGCCCCCGTTTGTAGTAAGCATCTGCGTAGTAATAATTAGCTTCTTTGGTTTGACTATTAATAACTTCATCAAAATCTTCAATAGCTTTTTCATATTCGCCCAATTCTCCCCTAATAGAACCACGCCTGAGGAATGCTGAAAGATAATCGTCAGCCGTTAGAGCTAATGCTTCATTCAAATCTTTAATAGCTTTTTCATAATCTTTCTGCCCGATGTAGATAGTGGATCTCCCTAAATAAGCATCGTAAAAGTCGGGATTACGCTCTATTGCCAAATTGAAGTCATCAAGTGCTTTACGATAATCGCCAAGTTTAATATAGACAGCTCCTCGTCCCAGTAAGGGTTCAACGTATCTGTCCGAATCTTCAGCAAACTTAGGCTTTACAACCATTGCTTTGGTGTAATCAGCGATCGCTCTTTGCTGCTCTCCTAACTCTGAGTAGGCACGCCCTCGACTAACATACGCTTCTGCAAAGTTACCATTCTTACTCAAAGCATCACTGTAATGCTTGACAGCGCCTTTATAATCTCCTTTTTCTTGAGCAGCTTTGACTCCTAACTTATAAGCTTCTAAGGCCGGAGATGGAGAAGATTTTTCACCAATATTAACTTGGATGAAATTACTTTCCTGAATTTCAAAAAAGAAATCTATCCTACCAATCAAAGACAGAGTTGGTGAAAAAGCAAAAGTAGGGGCAAGAGTGGGGGCAAAAACACCTGTTGGTGAAAAAGCAAAAGTAGGGATAAGGGAAGCATTAAAAGAAATATCAGGTAAAAAAGAACTCACAGGAACAAAAAAGCTTCCAGCGTTTCGTAAAAACCTAAGTGTACTTTTAACTCTAGATGGTGACAAAATTTTATTAACAGGAAGAGCCTCAGCTACTCCACTGGTTGTTAGAGCCATGCCAGGGATGGCAACTCCTGTGATGCTGAGAAGCAAAGCTAGCAAAAGGGAAATTGCTAGCTTGTATAGTCTCTGGGTTCTATTTACCGAAAGCGTTTTAAGCTTTTGGATGAAGTCAGATTGTAGTGATCGCCGCAGGGTAGTCCAGTCCATATCCGGTTCAATAGATGGGTTATGACTACCTTTATCAATTTGACTCAGTAGAAAGCATCCGGGTTAATACGGAATTTTCTCAATGAGACAAACAAGCAGATTTCAGCCTTTGGATAAAGTCAGCCTGTTGCGATAGGTTGCATACAAGGCTGTGCAACAACTATTGAAGCAGTTCGCTCAGTAACGTAGAGTGAGCGTCCCACTTAGGATTAAACAGGACAGTG
The DNA here is from genome assembly GCF_036703385.1 of Allocoleopsis sp. Classification (NCBI taxonomy): domain Bacteria; kingdom Bacillati; phylum Cyanobacteriota; class Cyanophyceae; order Coleofasciculales; family Coleofasciculaceae; genus Allocoleopsis; species Allocoleopsis sp. The sequence continues at coordinate 5,793 of NZ_DATNPA010000501.1, forward strand.
AACCAATCTCAAACGTGAGATAGCTAACGCTCCTAGGTGAGGTAAGCAGACACGCGATAGCGAAGCGGTGCTGCGACGAAACGCAGATCGCATAATTTAACGTCTGCTACACTGCGCGATCGCACACTCCATCGCCTTTTCTAAAGGTAGACTCGCAGGATATACTGCTAGCGCCACGATAGAGTTCAATGGCTCAATACACTCATGCCCAAGAAGATTCGAGAACTCAAGGCTCTACTACTGAAAGCTGGGTTTAGTTATCGTTCTGCCAAAGGTAGCCATACCAGATGGTTTCATCCCTTGCTACCTGGTGAGCCAATTACTATTGCAGGCAAGGATGGCGATGATGCCAAACTGTATATAGAGAGAGAAGTCACTAAGAAGCTTGAGAAATTGAAGGCACTAGAAGAAGAGGAGCCAGAAGAATGAATTTACATTATATGGTTGTGATTCAATGGTCGGATGAAGATAACTGTTATCTAGTTCACTTACCTGATTTTCCATCTCAGCAGTTCCATACTCACGGCGATACTTACGAAGAAGCTTTAAAGAATGCTCAAGAGGTATTAGAGCTTTTAGTTGAGGAATATCAGCAAGACGGTAAACCCCTCCCAGAACCTAAAACCCTAGATCAGCTAACGTTTTTGGGTGAGGCAAGTAAACAAGCGATCGCATAATTTAACGTCTGCTACACTGCGCGATCGCACACTCCATCTTAGCCCCCCTTAAAAAGGGGGGCTGGGGGGATCGACTCTTCAATTTGCCGACAAACCCCTCCCAATCCTGCAACACCTCATCATTAGTAAATCGCAACACCTTTAGCCCATAAGCTTCTATGTTAAAAAGTTTTTAAATAAACTCTCATTGCTAAACCATAACGCTACAGTTAATGTTTAGGCTTGATAACTAACAACCATAACAAAAAATAAATTTTGAATAAATATTATGCTTAAAGACGCTCAAGGACTGGAAGTAACGACAGATTCACCGGAAGCGATCGCAGCCATAAATCGTTTCATTGACCAGATACTCAGCATGGGCAACAACCCAGAGGTCATCTTCAAAGCCGTTGAGGCAGACACCACAAGCGTTATCGCCAACGCTTATGCTGCTACCCTTCATATGTTGGCGGAAACAGCAGATGGCCCCACTCAAGCTGCCCCTTATCTCAAGAGGGCGTATGAATATTGCGATAGCGCTAACGAACGCGAACAACTTTACCTGCATAGTATAAATGCTTGGGTAAAGGGAGACATTGACCAAGCCATTGCCTACCAGGAAGAAATTGCTAATAAATATCCCCCTGACCTTCTCAATGTCCAGCTTGGACAGAAACATTACCTAGACTTGGGCAATAAGCAGGGACTGCTGCAAATTGTAGAAAAAGTCCTACCTGCTAATCGCGATAATCATTACATTTATGGAATGCTTGCTTTCGGTTTAGAAGAGAATCAGCGTTATCAAGAAGCTGAAGCCGCCGGACGTAAAGCCAATGAAATGAACCGATGTCATCCTTGGGCGCACCATGCCATTGCTCATGTCCTATATAGCCAAGGGAGACTTGATGAAGGCATTGCATGGACGGAATCTGTATGTGATGTATGGGAAAACTCTAGCTTCTACACCCATAACTGGTGGCATACAGCGCTTTACTACGTTGATAAAGAAGATTTCATAAAAGTGCTGGAATTGTATGACACCCGTATTTGGGGCACAACTGCAAATAAAAAGACTGCACTCGACTTAATTAATGCCATTTCCTTGCTAATTCAGTTAGAAATGGCAGGGGTAGATGTCAGTTATTTCCATGAAGATAGCGATGCCGCTGATGCACCAGGCAAATCAATTGCTTCACGGTGGGAGGAAGTTGCCAATTCTGTTACCGGACACATCCACGAACATATTCTGGGTTTGTATGATTTGCACTACATCTATGCACTGGCACGAGTTGGTCGAGATGAATGGGTAGAGCAGATGCTCAAGAGTCTTCAATCTTATGCACAGACAGCTAAACCCTGCGTTCAGAAAGCCTGGAGTGAAGTAATACTTCCTGCCGCGCAAGGGATGGTGGCTTATGCCAAAGGAGAATGGGCAACAGCTGCGGCGTTTTTTAAGTTAGCTTTACCACGATTACATGCAGTAGGTGGTAGCGATGCCCAACGGGATTTATTTGAGCAAATCTATCTCGATTGTCTCATCCGCACTAAGGAGAATGAGCAGGCGCGTCAGTTGCTGGAAAAACGTGCTGCTGTTCGTGATCATGTTCCATCAATTCAGCGTGAATTAGCCAGAATTTCCAGTCACTAAGTTAAATATTTTTTACTTCGGATTAGCTGTGGGCAAACAACCGTCCCTGTATTCCATAGCTAACTAAACCCGCATATTCGTAGAACACCATGAGAGTTTTTTTCCTGGGCGCTAAATCGGGTGGTAGTGGACTGGTATGGGGGATAACGTTAAATCCGAAATGGCGAAAGGTGAGTAGCGATCGCAACATGTGAGGGGCGTCAGTTATGAGTAAAATTTTTCTAACTCCTTGGGATTGTAGTACTGTTGCTGTCAATTCAGCGTTTTCCTTCGTCGTGCGAGAACAATCTTCGTGAGCTAGCGCTTGATTCGGAATTCCTTTTGCTCTGAGTAGCTCAATCATTTGAGAAGCGTCTCCGGCACCACTGGCAAAAATCAAGGGTGCTCGATGCGCTTGCCAAAGTTCAGCCGCCACATCTACTCTAGTTTCTCTCCATTGATCGCCACGTCCTAACACCACAATGGCATCAACTGTTTCACCCGAATCTTTGGGAACAAAAGCAACCAATCCTTTACTAGCTAAAGCCACGGTTAATGAGGAAGTAGCTGTGAAGTAAACCAGCAATAAAATAATTCCTAAACCCATTAGCAGACGCTTCCAGCGTAGGCGTGGAATCAGCCAAGGTAGTCCTACTATGATTGCCAGTGGCAGTAATATTAGAGTTGGTGCCATGAACCACTGAAAAATCAAATTCTTCAAGGCAAGCCAGTGAGTCATGGAGTGATCACACCAAGCAGAGTTAAGCATCAGATTTCACTGTTCATCATAAGTGTACACTCACCGCAATGTTAGGCTAGGTTCCGTTCCTAGTCGTCAAGTTGAAAATAAGAGGGAAAGGGAGTGAAAGATATTCCTAACGATAGTTGTAGACACAAGTTTGTCGAATTTCTTGCATAAGAGGATACATACAAGAGATAGATACTACAGCCACCCAACCCAAATTGACGGTTACATTGTTATATTCCATGAATGTCTCGTCCAATCCGGTATATGAATATCAAGTTGGTGGAAGTTTGCCAATTGACGCCCCTAGTTATGTCATGCGACAGGCAGACTGGGATTTATATAACGGACTCAAAGCTGGGAAATTTTGTTATGTCCTCAACTCCCGGCAGATGGGGAAATCGAGTTTGCGGGTACGCACGATGCAGCGCCTTAAAGCAGAGGGTGTGGCTTGTGCGGCGATTGATATTACGGCGATTGGTGCCTCGGATATTACTCCAGAACAATGGTATGCCGGAGTGATTGATAGCATCATGAGCAGCTTGGGGCTTTATGAAATCTTTGATTTAGAAGAATGGTGGGTACGCCACAGTAAGCTATCTATCGTCAATCGCTTTAGTAAGTTTATTGAAGAAATTTTACTTCCATTCATTCATGAAAATATTGTGATTTTCGTGGATGAAATTGACAGTATTCTTAGTTTAGATTTCAACATTGATGACTTTTTTTCCATTATCCGCGACTGCTATAACAAGCGGGCAGATCATCCAGAATACCGACGGCTAGTGTTTGCTCTCATTGGGGTAGCGACGCCTTCAGATTTAATTACCGATAAGCGACGAACACCGTTTAATATTGGTCGGGCGATTGAAATGACTGGCTTTCAACTCCACGAAGCAAGAGCCTTAGGAGTCGGGTTAGCGAAAAAAACCAGCAATCCCCAAGCCTTGTTGCAAGCCGTGTTGGACTGGACAGGAGGGCAGCCGTTTCTGACGCAGAAGGTGTGCCAGCTTATCCTGAGTGCTGAGGATGAGATTCCATCAGGACGTGAGCCAGAGTGGGTGGAGGAGTTACTGCTTCTTCAGATGATTAATTATTGGGAAACCACGGATGAGCCAGAGCATTTGAAGACAATACGCGATCGCCTTCTCAGTAACGAACAACGTGCAGGTCGCTTGTTGGGATTGTATCAACAAATCTTGACCTCCCCTACCCAAGAGGGAGAGATGGGTAGATGGGGAGATAGGGAGATTTCTCAAATCCCAAATTGTCTGGGAATACTGGCTGATGATAGTCCCGAACAAATGGAGTTGCGACTGACGGGATTAGTCGTCAAACGGGAGGGGAAACTCACCGTTTATAACCGAATCTACGAGTCCGTTTTCTCTCAAACATGGATTAATAAAGAATTAGCTAATCTTCGACCCTACTCCGAGTCGATCACCGCGTGGCTGGCCTCTAATTGTCAGGATAAATCCCGATTATTGCGCGGAAAAGCCTTGCAGGAAGCAATCGATTGGAGAGTGGGAAAAAACTTAAGTTATCAGGATGTGCAATTTTTAGATGCCAGCCGAGAATTAGAAAAACAGGAATTCCAACGGGCTTTAGAGGCCGCACAAAAGGCGAATCAAGTCTTAGAACTAGCACAAAAGAAAGCCCAACGACGAATTTACCTGGGTTCCGCTATATTGGCTTTATCCTTAATTGGCGCAACAGTGGCAGGGGTATGGGCAAGCAATGCCCTGAGCGTTACCCATCGAGTTACAAAAATAGAGCAGGCTGGGGCTACGGCTTTCCAACAGTTTGAACTTGCGCCAATCGATGCTCTATTGTCAGCGATGCAAAGTGGACAAGACTTAAAAACCTTAATCAAGAATGATCTCCCTCTGGAAAACTATCCAACCGTCAGCCCACTGTTGGCTTTACAGTATATTCTGGATAACATCCGTCAACATAATCAAATTAATACCTATCAGAAAGGAGTCAACAGTGTAATTTTTACCCAAGATGGTCAGCAATTGGCGATCGCTGGAAAAGATGGCACTGTAAAGTTGTGGGATTTGAACAGACAGCAATTAAAAAAGCTGTTGAATGCTCATCATGGCAGTGTCAATAGTGTTCGTTTTAGCCCCGATGACAAGCTTTTGGCTACAGCTTCTAGGGATGGTACGGCAAAATTGTGGGATATCAATGGTAACCTCTTGGCAGAATTTAAGGGTCATCAGGGGGGTGTAAATAATATTCGTTTTAGCCCCGATGGTCAGCGCTTGGCTACCTCTGGAAAGGATGGCACCGTAAGGCTGTGGGATTTGTTAGGACGACAATTGCTAAAAATAGCTGCTCATCGGGACAGTATCAACAGCATTAACTTTAGCCCGGATGGCCAACTGTTGGTGACAGCGTCTGAGGATGGCACGATCAAACTGTGGAATCTTGATGGACAGCTGTCAGCAGAATTTCGGGGTAATCACGGCAGTGTGATCAGTATCTTTTTTAGTCCAGATGGTCAGCAA
>NZ_DATNPA010000502.1:0-3741 GCF_036703385.1 Allocoleopsis sp.
AAGCTCATCCTGCTCGCCACGATTGCAACCAACCTGGCATTCCATGAAACGAACGAAATTGGAGAAGACTGGGGGCACTTTGACACCTACCAAGAGCTGCCCTCTACCACTGTTGGCGACGAATTGACAAACACATTACCCTCACTCGATAACCTATCACGCGATAACCTGCTCGGATTGTGCGAGGCACTGGTGGCACAACTGCGGTACACGCGGGAGGTGGCGTAATGGAATCTACTAATGTTTCAACCTCCAGTCTTCACAAGGCTATCGCCGCGCTCGCCGAATACCTTGAGGACAAGTTCTCGCCAGACCTGTTCGGCTTCCTGGATGGAGGCACCACCCTGGAGATTATGTCAGAAGCCTTGCTCCGGGTTTCATGCGCTGATGAATGGCAGCGCCTGCTGCAACAGTACCAGCAAGTCGGTGGAACCATCTACTGTCCCGATGACAACGAGTGGGAGGTAGTATGAACGACTCCCTTAAAGAAGCTGCCGAGAAAGCCTTAAAAGATGCTGGAGTGCCTGTAACCCTTGCATCTCTTTGTGCAGAGATTGTAGCCAAAGATGACCCCTCCCTTCCGAATTTAGGGCGCACTGAGGCAGACCAACACTTGATTGATTCCTCAATGGAATGGATGCAAGCTAAAGGCTTTTTCGAGCAGTAATTAGAAGCCCCTGGTGCATTACCAGGGGCAACGCACAGAGATTTCCTATGAAAATATCAGGACGATACAGAGGAGGGCTGTACGCAGGTGTAGCCGCTTGTGGATTCTTGGTTCTTATCGGTTCTACCCATATCCCAGCTGACTTATTACAAGCTGCCCAAAAAGACTCACTCCAGAGAGCCGCCTCACTGGAAAAAGAGCAGTTGAAAGCTCAAACAGACATCGAGAAAGAAGAGCTAAAGCAACAACGTCAAAGAGCAGATGTCGCTGCCGATAACGAAGTAGAACCAACCCGCCCCCACCTTTTAATCATGGGCTATGTCGATAACCCCAAAAAGTTTCCCAAATTAGACAACAGAGCTTTTACTGATGCCCGAAAAATCTACCTTGTAACCGACGCCAACGGGAAATGCATCGGCATTGGGCAAAACAAAAAGTTCCGTTGGAAACATGCTCCCAATAACCAAGACGTTTGTACTCAAGGAAAATAATCAATGACCTTTTTTGAATTCAAAATTCAAAATTCAAAGTTCAAAATTAAGAAGATTAAGAGAAATTTAATGATTTTAAATTACGGGTACAAGCCCCCACCATAATCTTTGATTTGGTGGTCTTCAATTAATAGTGGGTGCAAGCCCCCATTAATTGTCTTTAATTTTGAATTGATAATTTTGAATTTTGAATTGGAGCTCTCGCGACGTGACTCAATCGCCACAACAACAAAGCAAAGCATCCCCAAACACAAACGGAACCAAAGAAACTACAGAAAATGCAGCTAATGAAACCGATGACTTTTACCGGATTGTCGGGAAAATTGTAGACGCTATAGTCCAGGCCGTCGGCTTTCCACTTTACGTGGCTGGAAGAATCCTGGAAAACTTCATGGATTACAACAAGCCAGGTGTCAAAATCCTAGCCGCTCTAGCCATCGTTGGAGGCGTTGTTTTATCCGCCGATGGCTTTTATCAATGGTTTGGTGGCAAACCTTTGTTCCCCTGGTGGGAAGACACCTGGATTCGCTGGGGATGGATCACCGTATGGATGATGCCCAACTTCTGGGGAGCTATTTTAGTTTCTTTAGGAGTGCAATGGCTGGAGAGTAAAGCGATTCGGGGTAAAAAACCCGATGAAGCTAAATCCCAATACGAAGAATCAAAGCATCACACTCTACCTGACCCAAACCCGAAAAACATCGACATTGTAAAAGCGTACTGGAGAGACTACAAAAAATCAGGAATGGGAGAGAGAAGACTGCTCGGATTGTTCATTTTGCTCGTATTTATTGGTGATTTTGCCGCTACCTTCTCTGCACGTAATCCTTGGGGTCGCTCTCCCGGTGAATTCATTGCCATGACAGGCTCTAATCTCATCATCATGATTGCTGGAGAAGCCGGATTCATTCTTTGGAGAAAGACAGTTAAACACTAAGTTTTACTCCCTTCCCACCAGAAGATTACCTATTCCTAACTTCCCCAGCTCCCTCAGCTCCCCCAGCTTCCCTAGCTCCCTCAGCATCGGTATTCTTAGAGCGGGAAGGGAGTAAGTTTTGCACCAGCCATTCCTTTTTAGGTTGGCTGGCTGGAGGACTTAAACCTGTCGGGAGAAGTCTATGAGCGAAGAAGAGAAGGCATCTACTGAAATCTATTTGCCCCCTGACTACAACACGATTGAATATGCACCCATAGAGCTACTAGAGAGGGGCGACACAGACATCTGGTTAAGACGCAGAGGAGACATTTTAAAAACCAAATCCAAGGAAACCGCTCTGGACTGTGAAGCCAGTAAGATTGTTACGCTTGGTGCTGTGGCTGGTGCGGCCATCATGAGTGCTCATCCCCTGGCTTGGATTGGTTTACTCATAGCTGGATTCGGGTATGTTTATACCCTTTTTCAGGAACGACAAGACCTAGGAGTGGTTCACCCAGTACCTCTTTATAGAGGCAAGCTGGGAAACATCTTTGCCTTGATGGAAGGGGAAGAAACAGAGAGACAGCCTTCTTTCATGGATGAAATTGCCTATTTATCCTGTGCAGAAAAGGCAGAAGCAGTTTTGATTCGGGGACGCCTTTCTGAGTTATCGAGGCTGTTGAAGATAGCGCCTCCTAAGGCTCGGTTTGATTTGTATCGCTATACCTGTGACCAGTTTTACCTTAGACAAGACCTAATTTCCGGGGAAGAAGTAGGCCAGTACCTGACTACTGCTGTGAGCGAAGCGCGACGGACAAGGCTACCCATTCAAGAGAATCTAGCATCACCTAAACCAACGGCTAGCTCAGATAGCTCCTTTCAACGCACTGAAGAATTAGCGGTGGGAGCAGAGCCATCGGTGAAAGAGCCTATCACCGTTGTCCTGTTTGACTTCAGCCGCCTCCGCACTGAACCTGATAAATTTGCCCACCTTCGTGTCATCGGTGGTACAGGTATCGGCAAAACTACATTCGTTGACTGGCTGTTAGATGTTTTGGGAGGTGAGCGCTTTGTTATCACTCCCAAGAAAAAGTCATGGAACTGGGTCGGTCTGAAAGTTTATGGCTTGTGGTTTGACTATGAAGCTATCAGGTCAAAGCTGCAATGGATTCACGCAGAAATGTATCGTCGTTACCCCTTAATGGAACAGGGAGAAACCTTTGAAATCACCAATTTTGTAGTAGACGAATGGCGGCTCATCAACACCAACGTCAAAGCCATTAAAGAGCGTGACCCAGAGACGAAACAAGTTAAGGATATAGCTCCCTCTGCCAAAGCGATGATGAAAGATATCATCACCGTTGCCAGGGAATCGATGTTACGGTTAATCGCACTAGCTCAGGGAGAGAATGTCGCGTCCTGGGGATTTGAAGGAGAGTCGGATTTGGAGGAATGTTTTACCGATATTCGCTTAGGAGAATTTGCTATCGATTACGCCAAATCACTACGTAACCAATGCCGCAAGGATAGTGATGATTATGAATACTGGACAGTGGTTTTAGGCGAACTAGAACGGCAAAGTCAACAACGCACTCGTGAGGGTAAATCGATTCCTTGTTGCATGGTAGCAAAGTATCCAGCGCGGATACCTGACCTAACCGATTGGA
>NZ_DATNPA010000503.1:0-11336 GCF_036703385.1 Allocoleopsis sp.
ACCATCGAGGATGTTATTGCCAGTGTTACCGATGATGACGTTGTTATTGCCATTGCCTGTGCCGTTAATGTTGCCAGTACCCGTCAGCGTCAGGTTCTCAATTCCAAACCCCAGAGTGTGACTGACTGAGGAAAATACCGTATCTACACCACCTAGGACATCGTTGTAGCTTTCAGCCACTACAGCACCGACGTTGTCCACAATGTAGGTATCGCTGCCATCACCCGCATTCATGATGTCGGCACCTGCACCACCATCGAGGATGTTATTGCCACTGTTGCCGATGATGACGTTGTTATTGCCATTACCTGTGCCGTTAATGTTGCCAGTACCCGTCAGCGTCAGGTTCTCAATTCCAAACCCTTGCCCACCAGGCACTGTACCAGGTGAAAGGGAATAGCTGACCGTGGAAAATACCGTATCTACACCGCCTAGAGCATCGTTGTAGTATTCCCCCACTACATCACCGACGTTATCCACATAGTAGGTGTCGCTGCCATCACCGCCATTCATGATGTCGGCACCTGCGCCACCATTGAGCGTATCGTTGCCATTGCCCCCATTAAGGGTATCATTGGTAGCAAGAGCGTTGAGAATGTCGTTGCCGTCCAGCCCGTTGATGATATCAGGCAGATCAAAAAACCAATCAAAGATACCATTCAGATTGTCATTACCATTGGTACCGTTAATAGTTGCCATTGTCAGTTGCTCCCAATTTTTAAGTAGGAATTAAAGTGTTTGCAGATTGCTTATACCAGTTGAAGGATTAGTAGCTTTTTCGGAAGCGTGAATCTTTCAACTTCTATCTACTTGTCTGGGGAGACGACTGGAGTTATGCGCCTAGTTACAAAACTTTACAATAAGTTTGCGGATCATCTTCGTTTGAGTTGGGGAGTCTAGAGAAAATTCGCACAATCAAGTCCAGATTGCCATTTACGATTGATGCGATCGCTTTGGTGGAGCAGCCAATGGATTGGTTCAACTCCTGTGGGTGGATGTTCTTCCTGAGCCAAAATCACTTGCACGGTCATCGGTTGCAAGCTAGCTCGCTGGGGATGCTGTTGAGGAGGTTGAAGTACGCTGATGCAATCCCAACAGACGACCCGCACACTGCTCTCTCCTCAAAATACGATCGCGTATCGTCTTCAAAGGCTCCGGTTCATCCTGAGATTCCCAAGTGTTGAGAATGCGCGATCGCACGAACAATATTAGATAGTGTGCGCCGCTTCTCAGCAATTAAATCTAAAAGTGTCGCCACCCCAACCAACGCAAACGTCAATAGCCGATAATCTGGATTATCGGCTCGTTTGTTATAACAATCACGGATAACCGCCAAAAAGTCATCACTATTAAAATTCAAGCTAAGAATACTGTCAATTTCATCCACAAAAATCATAATCGTTTGTGGAATCTATTTACTTGCAATCTGCCGTAACTTGGTGCATCACTCGGTAGACTTCCCCCGATTTGATACTCATAAGGCGAGTTGGGTGGAGTACTCATAGAAGACAACTCTTGCAAACGTGAATTTTTGCTCAGTGGCTATAAGATTTATCTCTTAAGTCTTGCCACTTATGCAAGAAGTCTACACAATGTTGCAAATCCTAAACTGTGAAAGCATTAACTTTAGTTAAAGAAAGACTACAAAATATATCTTTCCTAAACTGATGTGTTTTTTGATACTCACTCAGCTTAAGACCTTTCAAACTGGAATTACGATTTTTGACACAAAGTTCTGTCCCTTAAAAGGTGTTTTAGATGTTAGACACCCAACGATACTACACAATCCTCGATCTAGCTCCTGGAGCCTCACCGGAGGAAGTTCATCAGGGTTACATCGATTTAACCTGGGTGTGGCACCCTGATCGTTTTGCCGGTCATCCCCGGCTACAACAGAAAGCGCACTACAAGCTTCAAGAAATTAATGAAGCTCATGCTCAGTTGCGCTATTTACACACAGCTCCTAGCACCCAGGATTTTTCTAACCCATCCAAATCCCAGGAAAGCCCGCCCCCACAGGCTTCATCTCCTACAGACAGCTTCTACCAACAGCAAGTCAACCAGACGAGGCAAGTGGACGAGCAAAAAACCGTAAACGACTGCAAGCAGCGCTTTAGCTCCAAGCGTCGCCATCTTGATGAGTGGTTAGATTAGACATTGTCATGCTAAAGCTATTCAGGCGAAACCCTATTCATTGCTCAAGAGTTCTACATTTTGTCGGAAAGCCATTAAGGCGTGACCGTTCCGCATCTCCATCACGGCGCGGAGAATATCCTCAGAATCTTCTGGTGATACGACAGTCTTAATCTCGATGTTAGTGTTATAACCCGCAATATCCCCTAGTCGTCTGCCGTGACCGCCTTCGCCCTGAGCCTGACTAATGGTGTATCCTGTTACTTCCTTACTTTTGAGGAGTTTCACAAGGCGCTCTCTTAGCACAGATTCACCAATAATAGTGATTAAGACGGCTGTTTTGACAGGAATCCCTTCAGTAGACATCACCTAGCTCCAAAAAATAGTATTTTTAGCAGAGACAACCCACAGTCAGGCAACATACTCTAACCGCATGTTAACGAGCAAGTTGTTCAATCCTGTGGGAAATCCAACAACCCGTTAAGGAACATTGGAAGTTGTCATGTTTCAACCGTTCCACGGACAAAATTTTCTTCTGCCATGTATTTAGTCTAGCTCTTGCTGCGGGTATGTCCTTGACGAACTAGACCTTTCGGTATGGAGATGGCGTTGCCCATCTTGTCATCAAATAAATGACAGAGATGAGAACACCGCGATAAATATTTGTGCAGTCGCTCGCGTTATTGTTGATTATCGCAACGATGAGATGAATACAAATACTTTATTCTTTTCTCGCAAACAGAATAATTAGGTTAAATTGCTTGGGTGCATAGCATACCTCAAATCTGAGTTCTCGCCATACTACGATGAAGTCTCACAAATGTCTTGGATCGCTCGCTGAAAATTTCGCACAAGTTGGGATTTATTGTCTTTACGGTAGATCAGTGCAAGCGAATTTTTAAGTTTAATCGGTTGCTTGTGTTTGATATCCAGGATGTCTTTGTAAACAACCCCTTCGCGTTTCAGATTCTTAACATTTTTTGGCAAAATTGACACGCCTAGATCGGCAGCTACCAAACCCAAAATTGTGATCATCCAGCCTGCTTCATGAACCAAATGTGGTTCATGACCAACTTCCTGTGTATAGATGTTGTTAATCTCCGTCATGTAAACTGCCATTGTGGGTGGAGCCAGAATGAATCTTTCGTTGGCTAAGTCTTGGAGAAAAATTTGCGATCGCCCAGCCAAGGGATGCTCCTTAGATAGAAGGACGACCAAACTTTCTTCCAAAATAGGAATAAACTGCAAATCTGTATAGAGCTGAGTATTATTCGTCCGGTCAAATCCTACATCTAGCAGATGATTTTGCAGTTTTTGGATTTGTTCAACATAGGGCAATTCCGACAGCACCAGTTTTACATCAGGGAACTGTTTTACAAAATAACGCAAAATTTTGGGCAGCAAGCTGTTTGTGATCGAGCTATTAATGCCCACATTTAACGTTCCGATTATTCCCGCCTCTGCATTACGCGCTTGAGTAATGGTGCGATTGGCATGGGCTACAGCGATGCGTGCAGCTTCGAGAAATGCCTCGCCTGCTGCGGTGAGTTGTAGGGGTTGCTGCCGCCGCCCAGATTCATCCCTTTCAAATAAGTAAACTCCTACTTCCTTTTCCAGATCACTAATTTGCTTGTTCAGTGGACCTTGGTATGTGTTCAGCGTCGTGGCTGCATGGGTAAATGTTCCAGCCTCAACAACGGCAATAAAGTAGCGTAAATGCCGCAGTTCCATAGATGCTTTGAGTGGAGTGTATTTTTAAGATACACCGATATCCCCATATTGTACAAAATCTAGACACCTTTACTGGCTTGACTTATACTTTTGACAATAATTAATTGAGCGATCGCCCATTTTAACTTTTGTCTTGCAGCTTAACTCACGTCGCTTAGTGCTGAAATAGTGGGATTTTATCCACTTTGAAGGCTTGTTACACCGCTAATCGCGGTAAAAAATGCCGACTTAGCGTATTAAATCGCACTTGGGGTAATTGCGGAATCTTACGAAAAAGACTCATTAAAACTATGCATCAACCTGAACGATCTAAGTCACCTTTAGAAAAGTGGCAACTCGGTATGGATCGACTGGCTAAAGCAAAGGAAGAACCCGACTTGCTCGGCCTAGCAATGCTCAGTATACACGGAGCCTTAGAAGACCAATTCCGCCAGATACTAGCTTCTTTGCTTCAACTCTCTGTGGCAGAACGACACAGAGTGCAAGATGTGAGCCAGGTGCAATGGCGCGAGTTGTGCAATTTGATGCAGAAGTACGTTGGCTTGAGTGATGGGGATGTCAAGTACATTATGCAAATGAACTCCATGCGTATTAAAGCAGGACATGGAGGGCACTTTCCTGGCAGTGACCAAGATGTCGCGAAGTATGCGGATTTCGTCAAGGGATGGCTTGAGGTAGCGGAAGTTTCCCAATCGAATTATCAGAGTTACGTTTCGGCAAGATCTAAGGCTAACACTTTTAAGTTCGATACAGTAGTATGGCTGATAGCAGGGCTGGTGTTCCCTTTGTGGCCTATTAGCCTGATTTTTTGCTGGTATATGGCTTATCGTTCCTACAAGAGAGCCAGATAAATTTGAGAATTCTCCATTGCAGATATAGTCTTAATTTGATGTTAATCATCAAACAATTCCTGACACTTTTTTAAAGGATAATTCAGGAATTGGCTTCGGTCATGAAGGCCATCAGCCAGAAAATAAAGAATTTTGGATCGAGGATACTCAGGCAAATATTCCCACTTTCGATCTAAGTTTATAAAAAAATAATAAGGATAAAAAAGCAATGACAGAAGCATTAGTTAGTTCAAACCATAGGAAACCCAATCTACGTCATTTCTATGCTTATAAAAAAGATGGTGTCTTCCAATCTGGGTTAAAAGTTGATTATGTACGCCTGACAAATACGGTTATGGCTCCTAGAGAAGAGACGGAATTAGATGAAGATATAAAGTTGATTCGTACAGGTGCGGCAAAGTGCAAAGAGTTATTTTATCTCGACACAAGAAACTTTACTTCGTTAACTCTCCGCATCGCCCTAAGCTTAGCCTTAATCCTATCTACTTCCGCGAGCATTGCCGCTTTTTTGTCTGGACAAGTTCCAGGAAAAGCGGGTTTGGGCAACAATGTATTTCTTATTTTTTTAATGTTTTACGCTCTTAATTTTTTCCAATCCTTAATGGCTTGTGGATTTTTGATTTTCATCTTAACTTGGATTATGAAGCAAATTTATTTATTAGTAGGAATAACTAGATTTAAAGTATTTAATACAATTTTTAATATTACTTTTTTGTTAATGTTTGTGCTTAGTTTTCTGATGCTGTATGTATTACTACAGAATCCAGCTTTCAAAAACAATGTTTTTGGGATGATAATAGGAATCCTAATTTGGTCAATTTTGCTTCCTGCCTTGACCACATTTTTAAGTAGTATTAATATCAAGAATCACCGCCGCCTTAAAATTGAAACCGAGTGGCGAGTTAATGGAAGAGTTTATGGAGAGCATCTCAACCAAGACAATATACCAGTCCTTTATCCTAAAAGAGCGCGTGATTTTTATCCCCTCAGCCCAATGGAGTATAAGACACTCGTGGCCTACCAAACAGCTCAAGGCGATCGCAAGCAAGTAAAACAGCTATTGAAAGTCTGGCGAACAAAAGCAGTCGTGGTTGCGGAGGATGCAAGACTGTTCGCGAGGCAAAATTCTAATCTGTTAAGAAAGCTAGGCATTTTCTTATTCAGAATAACTGTATCCCTACTTGCCCTGTTTCTAGAAATTCTTGGAAAGACAACTAAAAACAAACTTTTAAACGTTTCAGCACAGGGGTTAAAAATTAAAGGAATCAATCGGACTTTTTGGATTTATCAAGAATGTGAAGCCGCTCTAAAACGTCTGGTTGCCATGCAATGATATCCAGAATAAATCATTTTAGGGAAGTATTCACACTGCTGGCTTTGCTGCTGAGTGGTGTGGGTCTTTTCTTAAGCAGCTGGATTGTTATCCCCGCTCCTATTTTCTCTTTGCTACCCTTGGGGGTAGGAGTACCGGAACTCAGTCCTTGGTTAGTCGTATTGAATGCGATCGCCTTCGGCACAACCCAAGGGGCGATCGCATTTGGAGTATCGTTACTTGGAGGACGTAACAGTTGGTTGCAACGCTTAACCTTAGGCGTTACTTTAGTTGGACTGTTCTTAAGTCTTCTACCTTTGGTACAGTTACCCGCCACTGACAAGAAAATGGCGGTAGCGATGCGCGATGCTTTGGGCGCAGACTATTTGAAGGCGATTCCACATCAGATGCAAAGTCAGCTACGCTTGCATCCATTTATCCTCGCTGATGCCTTCCGAGGCATCCCTCGTGACGAGGTACGGTACACCCCCAATATCCAATTTGCGGCTCCCGATCGCGTACCGTTGACTCTGGATATTTATCGCCCTCTCCAAGTAGGGCAATACCCAGCAATTGTCATTGTTTACGGTGGAGGTTGGCAAAGCGGTAGCCCCTCCGCTCACAGTGACTTCAGCCGTTACATGGCGCGTCGAGGCTATACTGTTTTTGCGATCGCTTATCGCCATGCACCCCGCTATCAGTTTCCCGCTCAACTCGATGATGTCCGTGCCGCACTCACCTTTATCCAGCAGCACGCCACGGAGTATGAAACCGATATCACCCGCATCGCCTTACTCGGACGTTCCGCCGGAGGACATCTAGCAATGCTGGCTGCCTATCAGCCGGATGCCCTACCCGTCCGAGCCGTTGTCAACTACTATGGGCCATTTAACCTAACGCAAGGATACAAAGAGCCACCCAAACCCGATCCATTGAATGTGCGTGCTGTACTCGAAGCCTTTTTAGGGGGTTCACCGGATGAACGACCAGAGCAATATGTCCAAGCTTCGCCCATTAGCTATGTGACGCGCCCACTCCCACCGACGCTACTCGTGCATGGCAGTCGCGACCATATCGTCGAAGTACGCTTTGCACAGAATATGTACAAACGCCTGTGTGCAACTGGCAGTACGGCTATCCTACTGGAAATCCCTTGGGCAGAACATGCCTTTGACTCGATCTTTCACGGCCCTAGCAATCAGCTAGCCCTCTACTACACCGAGCGTTTCTTGGCTTGGGTTCTTAAATGAGAGTAACTCCCGATCGCCCCACTTTCAGTCATTATGCGGATCAACATTCGGCAATGCGGCTGAGGTGGAGAGCCATAACTGGGTTCACCATTGAGATAGGGTACAGCTTGACTTTCCTTTTTACAATCTTTAACACAACTTTACATTAAAGGCCGTAATCACACTTAAACTTGAAACCTTCAATGTTACACTTGTTTTCAAATAGTTGCGTAATTTTACGTAAAAATTGATACTGACGCCAGCAGTAATACTTTTGGGCATCTCCACACAACTCAAGTTATCCCTGTACTGCTGTTCCACAAGCCAGAGTTTTTAATTCAGGTGTTCTGCCAAATCGTGTGACGCAATGGTGTCGGGTGCTGAAGGTCGGTACTGATAGAGCTTTTGAAGCGGGTCAAATAGTTCAAAAGCTTCCAATTGCCTGCGCCTGTATAACGAGCCCACGGGGAAAAGTGCATCCCAAACAGGGGTTCAGCCAGGGTGCCCCAATACCTGCAATCTGACTCATGCCAACGTCTTACCTAAGGTAGTCCTCTTCTCTCATGAAAAATCAACTCGATCAAGCTCTAGCCAAAACCCATTCGCAAGGACAGTATGAAGCGGCGATACAGCCGTTTTCAGACTTGGCGACCAAGCAGCCTCAAGATGCGAAAATTCGCATTTGGCTGGGTGCGGCTTCTCGTGAAGCTGGCAATTTGGACAAAGCTAGAACTGAATTGCGAGAAGCGCTCAGACTGGCGAGTGATGCTGCAACAACTGACTTAGCTCGCACGGCGCTAGCTCAACTGGAGAATGAGTCTTCAGGCACTATGAGTCGTACAGAGATAGCGAGTCAGGGTAGTCATCAGCATCTTGGGCCGCTTTCCCTGCCCCAGCCGTTTACGAGTGGGATGAACAGTCAGCCGTTCAGTGTTGCTCTGCCTGGTCAATCCCGGAAGGAATCGAGTCCTCCCTGGTGGCGGCAACTGCGCTTGAGTACGAAAGCAACCCTTTTAGCGATCGCATTTGGCACACTCCCCGCGCTCGGAATTGGGGCAACCAGCTACTACCTCACCAACCAAGCCATTACAACACAGGTTGCCCAAACGGGTCAAAGCCCCACCACCACGATGTCAGAGCTAAAGGCACAACTGTTGTTGACTCTGATGTTGGGGACCGGGGGAACCGTATTATTAGTCGGTGCGATCGCAGCTTTCCTCTCCCACCGCGCCTCGCGTGAAATTAGCGCTGCCACCGAAGCCGTGGAGAAATTGGGTCGGGGAGAACTCAGTACTTATCTCCAGGTGCAAGGGGAAGACGAATTATCCACCTTAGGCACTCATATTAACCAACTGGCAGACCAACTTCAGCTTCAATTTAGCCAACAAGCCGCTGAGGTGAAGCAAGAACTGCTCTTGAATTCCATTTCCTCCAGCATTCGAGAAGCCTTCGACACACAAGACATGTTCACGACGGTGGTGGCAGAAGTCCGTGCCGCCCTGAAAGCCGATCGCGTCATTGTCTATCGCTTCAATCCAGACTGGAGTGGTACGATGATTGCCGAATCCGTGGGTCGGGGTTGGCCTCCTTCTCTCGGTGCTCAAATTAATGACACCTGTTTTAAAGATCGATATGTCATTCCCTACCAGAAAGGTCGGATTAAAGCCACTAACGATATTTACAACGCAGGTTTAACCGATTGTCATATCAGACAACTAGAAATCTTTTCCGTCAAAGCTAACTTAGTCGTACCGATCATTGCAGACCGACAGCTTCATGGTTTGCTGATTACCCACCAGTGTTCTGGCCCCCGAACCTGGAAGGAAACCGAAATGGATTTCTTAAAGCAAGTAGCCACCCAGATGGGTTTTGCCCTAAATCAAGAAATCCTCCTAAAGAAGGAAGAAACTCTACGAAAACAGCAAGAAGCGGAAGCTGAGCGGGCACGGTTGTTGAATGACATCACTTCCAACATTCGGGAATCCCTGGACACGGATTATATTTTTAACACCGCTGTGATGGAGACTCGCGCTGCCCTGCAAGCCGATCGCGTAGTCGTTTATCGTTTTGATTCAGAAGGGCAGGGTACCATTGTTGCCGAATCCGTTACTCGTGGTTGGCCTAGTGCCTTGGGGCTGCAAATGGCTAACCCCTGTTTTGAGAATCGGTATGTCATCCTTTATGAGAAGGGTCGAGTCAAGGCGAACGAGGATATTTCCAAGGCGGAATTGAGCGATTGTCACTTAAGGCAACTTGAAACCTTATCGGTTAAAGCGAATCTAATCGTGCCGGTGATTGTAGACCGGCAGCTTCATGGCTTGCTGATTGCCCATCAGTGTTCGACGCCGAGGGCGTGGAAGGAGATCGAAATTGATTTCTTCAAGCAAGTGGCAAACCAGGTAGGGGTGGCGTTAGACCAAGCAATGCTGCTGAAGCAGCAGGAAACCTTACGCAAACAGAAAGAAGCCGAAGCCGAACGTGCTCGGTTATTGGCAGAGGCGGCGGAGATTGCCGTTCTTGAGCAGCGTCAACAACAAGAAGCGGAAGCCAAACGCGCCCGTGCTTTTGCCGAGATGACCAAGCAAATTTTGCGATCGCTTAATTTGGAAGATATCTTCAGCACCACGGTTCGACAGGTAAAACAAGCCTTGAAAGCCGACCGAGTCTTAATCTACCGCTTCGATTCCGACTGGAGTGGTACGATGATTGCTGAATCGGTGGACTCGAATTGGACGATCGCTTTAGGGGCGGAAGTAGAGGACACTTGTTTTAAGGGAAATCATGGCGGACTCTATCGCAAAGGCCGTGTTCGTGCGATTAATGACATCTACCATGCTAATTTGACCAAGTGCCACATTAAGTTACTCGAACGCTTTGAAGTCAAGGCCAATTTAGTCGCCCCCATTCTGATTCGTGACGAGTTGCTCGGTTTATTGATTGCCCATCAGTGTGCAAAGCCACGAGATTGGCAAGAGGAAGAAATTAATTGGTTGGCACAGGTGGCGACGCAGGTGGGAATTGCGATCGAGCAAGCCACCCTCTTGGAACAGAGAGAGCAAGCGCGTCAGGAAGCTCAAGCGAGTTTTCAAGAGCAACGCCAGCAAAAAGAAGCACTCCAGCATCAACTTGCAGAATTACTCAGCGATGTCCAAGGAGCTGCCAAGGGCGACCTCACCGTTCTCGCTAAGGTTAAAGAGGGGGAAATCGGCACAGTTGCTGACTTTTTCAATTCCATCATCGCCAGTTTGCGCGGCATCGTCACCCAGGTTAAACAAGCTGCCTTGCAAGTCAACGTTTCTTTAGGGGAAAACGAAGGGGCAATCCGTCAACTTTCCGATCAAGCCCTAACGCAGGCGGAGGAGATTATCCGCACCCTCGGTTCCGTTGAGCAAATGACGCTTTCGATTCAAGCGGTTGCAGAGAGTGCCCACCAAGCCGCCGCCGTTGCTCGGACGGCCTCCACTACTGCCCAAGCGGGTGGGCAAGCCATGGAGCGCACCGTAGAAGGGATTGTGAAATTACGAGCCACTGTGGGAGAAACCTCGAAAAAGGTGAAGCGTCTGGGGCAATCCTCCCAGGAGATTTCCAAAGCCGTTTACTTGATTAAGCAAATTGCTCAAGCAACTAATATGCTAGCGCTCAATGCTGGGATTCAGACGGCGCGAGAAAATGAGGAAACTCGCAACTTTACTGTTGTTGCCGAGCAAATTAGCGAACTAGCTGAGCGTTCAGCAGCAGCCACTCAAGAAATTGAGCAGATTGTTGAGACGATTCAACGAGAAACCACTGAAGTGGTTGAGGCAATGGAACTCGGTACGTCTCAAGTGGTAGAAGGCACTCATTTAGTTGAAGATGCCAAGCATAGTCTCAGTCAGATTTTAGCTGTCTCTCATCAGATTGATGAGTTAGTGCAATCGATTTCGGGTGCAACCGTATCTCAAGCACAAACTTCTCTCGCTGTTACCAACTTGATGCAAAAAATTGCCAGGGTTTCTGAGCATACCTCCGAGTCATCCCATCAAATTTCTCGCTCGTTGCAGCAAACTGTAGCTGTTGCCCAAGAACTCCAATCTTCGGTGG
>NZ_DATNPA010000504.1:0-25265 GCF_036703385.1 Allocoleopsis sp.
GAAGCCGTAGTTCCTATGGGTACTGCCTTGCAGTTGGCGGGCGCATCACCCGTACAAGCATCTGGCACGATGAGTTCTCCAGTCTCATTATTCCGCTGAAAGGCAACACGACGGGGATAGCGTCGGTCAGCAGGCGCTACATAGCGAATTCTTGTTGGATCGCCTAGGGGAGGCGCTATTGCTGGAGATGGAGCTGTCGTACCACCAATGAGTATGTCCGTATCCGGCACACCATCATTATTAGTATCTATTTTCTCCGTTGCTTTCCAATCTCCCGGCCCACAGGCGGCTACGGGGAGTTTCCGACAAATTTCCATCTTGTACTCTGGGAATTTCGCCCGACGCTGGATGGGTGTTACACCATTGGTTACATAGGTGCTTCCTTGAATTCCCGCTGCGGTATCAAAGTCTTTGGGATATCCATTCGTCGGATCTACCCATTCACCATTCGTGGCAAAAGCGTTCCACCAGAAGCCATTTTTCAGGCGAGATTCTACAGCTAAGTTACCGATATTGTTGTTCAGGTCATAGTCGGCCTCGTTCCGGTAGCCAAACCGGAAATTACTGGACAATAGCGTTACAGCATCCGAAAGAATCCTGGCTGCTCGCCACTGGTCTCCGAGTGTAGCTCCGTTTTGAGGTGGACGAACAGCAAACTCTTTATTCAAAGTGCTACCCACACGAGTGTAGAAATTCTCGTAGTTAGGAGTCACCCCAACAGTGAACTCTTCTTGGACATCATTTGAGCCTGGCTTGAGGTGAAGATTAAACCCGCCTAGAGCATTACCTGAGATCTTTTGACTCTTGATATAAACCGGCAAGTCGGTAGCGAGAATTAACCCCTTCTCTTTAATGTCGTACGTATTTTTCCGCGCTAGATTTGCGCCTTTGACGAGTAGGATGCCATTGGGGCGACGGGTAGGGTCGAGCAAGAAGTCTGTGGCTGAAGAACCCTTATCTCCGTCCGTATCCGGATTGAAATCGCTGATGTCGGGCAGTGAGTCATCTCGGCTGGCGTAGATAATGCCACTGTTGGGCAGCAGGTAATTGTCCGTACCGACTTTTTTCTTTAGTTGATCTAGATCGATCTGCGTTACCCGAATTTCCAGAGGCTGGCGCTGCTCGATGGGCAAAGAGTAGAAGGGGTAGTTAGGAACCTGTTTCTTAAGCTCTTGGAAGTTGAAGTTGAGTTCACCTAGGTCAGCAATCTTTTGCTTGTCTGGATTGCTGATGGATTCCCATTTGGTTCGATGATATTGATTAAAATCAACTGTTGCAGCATTGACCTCTTTCAGTGGCTCCAAGTTTCCTAAGGAATTTGCAATCGTATTGCGCTTGTGGATTGCTTTAATTTGTCTGGCATCCAAAAAGGCCTCCTCTTTGATGGCAAAATCCGGCACCGGACTGGAGCTGACGGCTGCTGGATTCTCCAGAATTTTTAGCGCACAATTGGCAGCGTGAATAGCAGATTTATCCGCTATAGTCCAATTACTTGAAGCTTTAAGCACAGCATCTCTAAGAGGTTTGTTCACCCAGCGCCCATCTGGGAAAATCATATGCGCTTGCCTGTACAGTTTGGGGCTTACGCTTTCCCAGTCAGTCACTGCGTAATTGAGGCCATTGATTGATAGCCCCAGGTCTGGTGCAGTTGGGTCATCAGGTGAAGCTGTAAGTTGATGATCTGGATCTTTAAGCAGAGCCTTTAGGTTCTGTGCTGTTTTTGCACTAGTGGGGTTGTATAAAGTAGCGATACAAGCGATCGGCTTTTGGTTTGGGCCTGAGCTTACGTCAGAGTGATAAACCACTGTAGCCCTCATTTGCAGGTCGCCTGTTTTGACTTCGCCAGGGTCGTACTGGTTGTTGCCATTAGTATCCTTCCACTCAGACATGGGCATTGTGTCAGGCCACACTACCCTAACCTCTTGCAAATCAGTTGGCGTCGCATTCCGGATATCCTTGGGGAGCTTGATGCTTCCCGGATCGGCAGTCGCCATCTGTTGGAGTTCTAATGCTGTAGGTGGAGGCGGCAAGAACGACTCAAACCCACGTCTTCCCGTCCCTCCAGCAGCAGGGTCTTCCCCATCGATATAAATTCCCGCACCCGTAACAACCCGTAAACCACCCGCGAGTTCTTTAATGGCTGGTTGTTGAAATTCATCGCCGCTAAGTGCCGCCGCTCGCTCCCAGTAACCACCGCGAGAGGTATCGCCCAAGTCATCTAGTTGTTCGACAAGACCTACACGCTGTCTTGGAGCCGCACCAGGGATGTCTTGTGGCTGTTTAGCTTTGGTATATTCATTTTTTGCCGGGTTCCACCATCGACGAGGTAAGCTATTGCCAACTGAAATGCGATCGCCAATTTTCGGTTCCTGTTTATTCGGTGTGGGGAGTGGAGGAATAGTGGCCTCTAATTCTATTCCTGGCCCAGAATCTGATGGCTTCGTGAGTAAATCAGCTGAATTTGCCGGGTTATACAACATCCAGTCTACCGGGGCTGCAAATACGCCAGCTTTAAATGTGGTCCACGGGCTTGGTTCGGTCGTGGTCACCAATGGGTCGGCGTTAACAGGCACTTCCTTATAAGAAACACGGCGAAGGCGTTCGGCAAAGTAAGTGGTTAGAACCTGCTTGAGGATGCTTGCATTTTTAGCATCTGTTGGTAAGCTGTTGCCAATTTTCCCTTGAAAATTTGTCTTTACTTCGTCAGGAAAGAGATTTGGATAATCCGCCGGAAAACGTCGCATGGCCTCGTTTACTAATGCATTCAGGCGTGTTTCATAGGCATTGCTATTAGTCGCTATCTCGGCAGGCTTTAATGATGTCGTGCTATTGCCCTCGTTCACAAAGTCAACTAAGCCCGGAGGGGTGCTGGGTGCTAGAGAACTCGCAGCTACAGGGCTGTTGAAAAGGTGAATTTTAACCAAATTATTAGTACTATTCCCTGCTGTGCCAGGTATTTGCGCGTCACCTGTAATATCCCCAGCGACGACATGACCCCCCACAATAATCTTGGCGTTCTCGGCGTTGTAGTAGCAGGAATCGGGACTGCTGACTTGGTAGAAGATAATTTCTAGGTCACTATTATTAGCCAGCATTAAGTTGCTGTTGGTATGAATTCGACCATTCAGCCTGAAGGTAGGCACGTTGGAGATGACCAAGTCATCGTTGTACCACACAGCATTATTATCTAGTGAAATTTGCCCTTGGTCTTGCTGCATCTCCAGGGCAGAAAAGCTTTTGTTGCCAGTGTACGGTTCGTACTTTGCCGGATCTAAGCTACCCACTTGCGTGATGGGAACGTTCGCCACATAAGTAAAGAACGCTTTTTTCAACTGACCATCTGTTTCATACCACCCTTGAGTATCGCTGGCTGCGCCGTTGCCTGCTGCTTCACAGCTGCTACTTACTCCCACCGCTTGAGGACGTGCCCTAGCTTCTAGAGGCGATCTAGGTCTATTTTCATTAGGAAGTGGATTTCGGAAATAAATGCCGTAGAGGGTAAAGCTATCAAACTTGCCGTTGTTATCGGTATCTACTGGGAACTTCCAAGCCGTTTTAAGCTGCTCTTTTTTGTCAATTGCGCCGCCGTCAATGTCATACACCAATTTAAGCTGAGTCTCATCACCAAAGATATACTCCTTCTGACTCAGCACCTCAGAAATAGTCCCGGTTTCGTCGTAGTTCAACCCCTCTTGAGGCGGTTTTGATGTTAAGCGGTTTTCTTCCGTAGAAAACAAGCGCTCTATCTTGGCTCTAGAACGGTCAAGCGCTGGGGTTGCCGCATTCAGAACGGCTTGATCCACCCGAAAGTTACTGGCATTTTTGGAGCGGTCAAACGACCGAATCACGATCGCCGTCGTCAGCAGTGCCACCACCAGTAGCACCATCACCACTGTCGGTAGCACAAAACCCGCTTGACTTTGGCGTGAGCGGTGTTTGTTTACCCGGAAACTGCGCAAAACCCAATTGAGCAGTGCATTGGCGAGAGCATTAAAGGATCGCCAAAGCCTTCTGAGGAGACGCTGGACAAAATTATTTGGTTTTTTGCGAGTTGACATGGTGACTTTCCTGTCAAGCGTTGAATAGTTTTGAAGTTTAAGAGCAGTACCCTGGCGTTAAGCTGATTGGCGCTGAGTTGGCAAATGGCTCACACCCCTAGTTCCTAGAGTAATCGCTAAACGATATACTGTGGTGATCGCCATCCTTCGCTCTGTTATTAAGCAGAAATCAGAAACTCAGCTGAGAAGCCTGATTTCCTTTTGTGATTAATCCTTCTCCAAATATTTTGGAGTCAGGAGGACTCTATCTGTCTATGTCTCCAAAAGCGGATATTTTTAGATCGGCTTAGGGTTGACAAATGATTTTAAAAGTAGTAATACAGTTGAACACAGCTTAACGACCAGTTTGCGATAGGCTAACTGGACTTATGCTACCCACTTGGTTGGGGAAACTTATCACCCCGACGAAAAATATCAAATTCAATTCAACATCCAAGGAAATTCTGTAGGAGCCCGGTATGCAGTCCCCTTACCTAATAGACCTCCTGCACAAATAGAATTATCACTCCCCTAACCCCCAAAATTAGGGGGAAAAAAGAATTAAAGTCCCCCAGAATTGGGGGATTTAGGGGGCATTTCATGATTTATGCAAGAGGTCTATTGATTGAGAAGAGCGATCGCACTCTTGCGAAGACCGCCGAGGCTTGCCGATCACAACATCTTACAAGCGATTCAGGTCAATCCCAGCTTGCTTCGCCATTGCTTGCAAACCCAGCTTGTCTAAGGTCTTGATTGCCTTAGTCGAAAGCCGTAGTCTAACCCAACGGTTGCCTTGGGGCCACCAAATACGCTTCCACTGTAAGTTAGCTTCCTGTACTTTCTTGGTACGGCGGTGAGAGTGAGAGATGGCAAAAGCATTGTTTGCCGTTTTCCCAGTCAGCTGACATTTGCGTCCCATAGTTAATCTCCAGATAGTAGTCCGTCATCCATCATATCTTTGAGGGAGTGAGGGCAGAGGAGGGAGGCTTTGAATTCTCTCCCTTGCCTGGTCTACGGTGTACACACAAGTCTTCTGGTTTGTGTATCAGGCGAGCTCGCCCCCTCGCATCCCCCAACTTTGGGGGACTTTGAAGCTCCAGTTCCCCCCACCCCTCTCGTTCTCCCCTAAGAGGGGAGAGGACAGAGGACGAAGCCTTTTTTTATTGGGGGCTAGGGGGGCTTCCATGCAGCATTTGAGGTCGATCAGGAGATGTGTGTACACCGTAAGCCTTCCCTGGTAGGGAAGGGGGCTGGGGGTTAGGTTTTAGAGTGGGTTTTGCCACCCACCATCACTACTACTCTGTGTGCCTAACGTTGCGTCAAGCGGGTAAGTACCTGGTTAGAACGCTCAACAAACGCCTTCATTCCTTCGGCATCGAACCCTTTCTGAGCCATCAAGGCTAAATCGTAGACATGCTGACAAATTAGATTAGCCAACTCCGCAGAAGGCGACTGACCGCTACTTTGAACAATACTTCCCTGGCTCAGATCATAAAGATTCTCAATCAGCGGATGAGCAGTATTCACAATCAAGACATGCTCTTCCGGGAACTCGGCATTTTGCTGCTGAAGCAGCGCTGTCATCTCCCGCAGACGCCGCATCGCTTCCGGTAACAACACCATCGCGGGTGGTGTTCCTTGGGCATCATCCGACTTCAGCGCTTGAGTTTTGATGTTGACTTTGGGTTTATTGAGTGCTTTCTCAAATAGGTCTTTAATGACTTCGCTGCGGGTTTTGTTGGTTTTGGGGTCAACAATCTCTTTCTCTTTATCCTGGTCAATCAGGGTTTGGTCTAAGTCAGAGTCTACCCGCGAGAACTTGACATCCGAATACTCACGCTCTAAAAAGCTGATGAAGTGAGGGTCGATGAAGGAGTCCATAAACAGGACTTCCAGACCTTGGTTTTTGTGCAATTCTACATAGGTCGCCTGGGAAGCTTCATCGTTGCAGTAGAAAACACGGTTTTCGTGGTGTTCCTTGTTGCGCTCTAGATACTCCTTGAGGGTAGTGTAGTTCGATGTTGAATTTTGGATGTTGGATTTGGGATTGTCTTCTGTGCTGGTTGAAGTCACCTCTTGCCACGCATCCCCCTCTTGGGATTGCACCTCAACGGTTGGAGTTTCAGCTACCGCAGGCGTCTCGCCTGTCGTAGATTCTGGCTGATAGGTGGTGCGATAAATAATGATGTCTTCGACTTGTTTTTTGAACTTGTCGTCGTTGAGGGAGCCAAATTTGACGAAGGTGCCGACATCTTGCCAGCAGCGAATGTATTCGTCGCGCCCTTCATTGTAGAGAGACTTTAAGCGATCGCCGACTTTTTTGGCAATGAAATCCGCAATACGCCGCACGGTGCGATCATTGGTCAGGGCACTACGGGAAACGTTCAAGGGAATATCCGGGCTATCAATCACCCCCCGCAGCGGCATCAAAAATTTGGGAATCACCTCTTCACAGTGGTCGCTGACAAATACCTGATTGCAGAACAGCTTGATATTACCCTTTGTCACATCCACATCCGGCTTGAGTTTGGGGAAGTAAAGAATGCCGTTAAGCAGGAAGGGATAGTCAGTATTCAGATGCACCCACAGTAACGGGTCTTCTTGGAACGGGTAAAGGTAACGATAGAACTCTAAATAATCTTCTGTGGTTAGGTTTTGCGGCGATTCCTTCCACAGTGCCCGCTGCTTGTTAATTTGTTCGCCATCCAGCTTGATCGACACGGGCATAAAATCACAGTAGGCTTTCACCAACTGCTTAATCCGCATCGACTCAATGTATTCCTGTTCCTCGTCTTGAAGGGTCAGAGTGACAGTCGTCCCACGCTGGGTACGAGTGGAATCGGTTAACTCAAACGCTGGGGAACCGTCACAAGACCAGTGAACGGCTTGTGATCCTGCTCTATAGGAGAGGGTATCAATTTCCACCTTCTTCGCCACCATGAAGGAGGAGTAGAAGCCTAAACCAAAGTGACCGATAATCTGTTGGTCAGCGTCTTTTTGGTACTTTTGGATGAATTCCTCGGCGCTGGAGAAGGCGACTTGGTTAATGTATTTTTTCACTTCATCGGCGGTCATGCCGATCCCGTTATCAGAGATAGATAGAGTCTTGTTGTCTTTATCAATGGTGATGACAATTTCTGGTTCTTCCAACTCACCGTCAACTTCCCCAGCGTAGGAGACCATTTTCAATTTTTGGATGGCATCGACGGAATTAGAGATCAGTTCCCGCAAGAAGATTTCGTGGTCGGTGTAGAGCGACTTCTTGATAATGGGAAAGATATTTTCAGTATGAATAGTGATATTGCCCTGTTCTAGGATCGTCATGGGTGTAGTTTAGTGATTTAAAAGGTCTTCAAGTGTGATTTTGTGCGATCTCAGAGGGTTTTGTTCCTCGGATTACCCCCTACAGGTGATTCGGATTTCCCTACCTGAACCGGAAGTCAGCTTTCTTGTGCTGGTTTTCCTCTAGTCTTTGTCCAGGTAAAGCCTGAACCTTTCAGTTCAGCTAGTGTGCCCAATTGCATTCCGCTTGCCTTTAGGATGCCATAGCAAGCCGTCGGTTATTTACTTTTCCTGCTGGAATACCTCATCGTAAGGACTCTAGCGGTCAAAAAGTGCAAGTTAGAGGGGCAACAGCTTAGCTTATCCATTACATTTGCTCTGGACTGCTGATTTCGCTGTTAACAAATATCACCAAGCTGATTGATGGCAGCCGTTGCCCCTATCTTTCTAACTGTCTGAGTTAGACCTCAGTTAAATAACTTTTGTGGAGATTGGCATCCAACCGACTTCCGGCTTTCTCTATAAATATTTTATTGTCGCGATCATACACTGTATAAACCTGCAGCTTCAGTAAACTACACTTTGATGAACCATCAGCTAATGAAAAAGCGACTCCATGTCCTGGACAATGAATGTGTTGTTCATCATGAAACCCATCAATTAGGTTAATGTTGAGGTGGGGACAGAACGCACTCACAGCTCGAAGTTCTTTAAAAATTCTGAAAATGACTATGCTTTCATTCTGGAAATTAACTAGCATCTTTTCGCCAACGCTAAGAGTATCAGAAGGACACAGAGCAATTGGTCTTCCTGCAAAAATTTTATAATTTAGTGTCATTGATAACCGTTTCTCTACATAGGGCTTTTGTCTACCTTCATAGAGTATGCCTCCATTATCTTTTCTGGGAAACTTAATCAGCTTTCCATAAACTCCTTTAGCAATATCTTCAGAAGAATACCAGCCACTAAGTTCGCGGTCGGAAGCCTCAGGATTAAATTTAGGTTTTTGTAGGCTTATTCGAGGGGCGATCGCAATTCTTGTTACGTTTGAAATATTCAAGTGACTTCCATGTAATAGATCGGAATTGAATACCAAAATGCTTCCATCAGGGATTTCTACTTTATGAGGTTTAGGTAGTGTACTTCCAGGAGGAATATAACCAAATTCTGGTTTATGCTGAATGTACCTACCAAATGTTTCAGGATATAAAATCACACTGTTATCCTCTCTTACGCTGGTAATCGACCACCAAAGATTTACCCCATCTAATGGCGCACCATACCAACTATCCAAATGAGGGCCATATGTATTAGCGGCATAGGGATAACGATCGTGATAACTAACCGAAGAGCGAGTTTTTTTTATAATTTTTTTGGTTTTAGATTTAATTTTTTTTAGGAAATTTTTGAGTTTGAATGGTTGCGATTCAGCTAATTGCTGATTCTTGTAATCTACATATTGTGCATAGGAAACTTTTGATTTTATAGCCACTTCAAAAGGGTAACAGATTTTAACCACAAAGGTATCTGGAGCCAGAAAAAATTCCGTTGACAATCTCAAGTCATTTTTACAGAACGAGTAAGCCATCTCAATTAAGAGTTGTCGAATATGCTTTCTAATAAAGATATCCAAATAGATCAGCTTATCTACAGGGAAATATTCGTGTAAGGTAGCTAGACCAGTTTTTTCAATAGCTTGACGGCATCCCATACCTTCAATTTTCTCAATTCCATCCAAAATTATCTGCTGTACGGAATCATAATAAAACTGTTTATCGGTAAAGTCATGGAAGACAAAAAAATGACCATTATTAAGTTTTATTTCTAGGTCGTTATTGATCCCTTTTTCTAGCTCGGTCTTCATAAGTTTTTGCTCCCTGATGAATGGCGCACGAAAACTGCGACTGCACAAGTTTTGATTCTACGGCTCCCCTATAAGAGGGATTTAAATTTTCCTACTTTGTAGAATTTACCTTACTCTTGCAGCCTTTGTCAGCATCTTTGATATGGTTTCCTTATTTAGGGGATAGACGCGATCGCAGCTTTCCCAATTGCCTTCGCACTCTTGGTGGTAAATGCTTTTTCAGCCATGCCTCACGTTTCTCTCGTGCCTCTTGTAGAGATGCCTTGCGTTCTTCTAGGACGTACCAACGCTGATTATCAGCAATACACTTTTCTAAATTACTGACCCAAGAGCCAGAAAGAGCCATAGCTTTCGCTAATTTCAGGATGGGAACAAAGTCAACCTCTAACTGAGCTTTTTTCACTCTAATGTCCCGGATCTGGCGATCTGTGACATCTTTCTCGAAGCAGGGTGGCAAACTCATTCCCCAAGCTCGAAAACTGAGAATAGTACGTATGCACTTTTCACACTGCCCGCAATTGCGGTCTAGCTGGGAACCTTCCCAGCACACTCTTAGGTTTTGCAAAGCCTCTGGCCACTGAGCAATTTCTTTAATTTTCTCTAGGCGAGAAAAACCCGCACCATCATGAATAATTTGAAATGCGTTGCTCGATAAGAATGAGTCAGTTATTGGATTTGAGCCTTGAGGCAGAACTAGAGATTTATAAGATGGACCGCTAGCAATCAGACCTGTTTTATAGCCACGTTGCAATAACATTAGGCAAGAAGCGATTCCAGCTCCATGAGCATCTTCCCAATCTTGATCGAGTTCCCGAAAGTTGGTTGCCACTGGAATTAACGCAACACCTAAACTGGATAGCATCTCCCTCGACTTCGCCACAGCGTTATCAAAAGCCTGCTTTTGCTCTAGAGGAATATCAAACCCATGTACCATTACTGCTGTTTGCAGATTGCGCTGCTGTCTACCACAATGCGCCGTTCGGTGACGCCAAGCTGTAAAGCAGCTATCAACACCGCCTGAAAAAGTCGTAATGGCTTCGTCTGAGAGAGCTACTTCTGGTATTTCTCGTTCTACCTCGGCTGTTATTTCAATTTTTTGATACCAACTTGGATGCCAGCAGAGCCAAGCGGCTTGAAATTCCTCAAGATTTTGGAGCAGTGAGGGAGAGACTTGACCGTGCACTACGACGGGAGCTGACCAGCGCATGAACAGAAGTATAGTAGCAACGACGAAGGGGTCACAGCTTGGGGTAATCAGAGAACTGTACTGAATGGGAAGCCGATACCATAGTTGGCGGCGATCTTGGTTGGGTGCCTCGATGGTGACACAGACAGTCGTTTCACCGTCAACTTCGACGGCAGCTTCTCTCCACAGGTGAGTTTGACGCATTAGAGGTAATTCCTTGACCAGAGTAAAAATCCAAGTAAAACTTTGAGCTTAGAGGATTCAGTTATTGGGTCGATCGCAAATTGTACCGGCTCATCAGGAGGAGGTAGTAATTCATTCAACACCTCTTCATGGAAGAGATGCCTCACTTGCTCCCGATACGGTTCTGCCTGTTGCCGTACCGATCGCCATCCTGGGTTATTCAGATCCAAGGTGCGGTAGTAATGGCGTCGTTCATATCCTAGTTTCTGCTGCTGAAATTGTCGCCATTTTGCCTGCATTTGATAGAGGCGGTGAATGTATCGTTGACCTCTACCCGTGAGTTGGAAAGGCTCTGTGTTAAAGGCGTTGCGATCTAAAGGTAGCGTTGCTAGCTGTGGAAATCGAGTGCGTACTAACTCATATTGGGCGCAGCGTTGTTGGAGCGCTTCTAGGGGCAAAGTGGCTGCTGTTTTGAGCATCTCCCAATCAAGACAAGGCAGAATCGGCCACGCTCCAAAGCAGAGTTGCCAGCCACCGACTGAGCCGAGCAAACACCGTTTTCTGTGGTACAGCTCAAACCACCAGCTGCGCTTGAATTCTACATCAGAATAGCTTTCGTAAACCGTGCGAATGCGATCGCATCGTTCTCGCACCAAGTCCCCAAACACTTCTTTTTTGAGCAGTTTTTCTAGCAATTGCGGCGCACACCCACAATGATTAATACGTTGGGGAAAGAAATCTTCAAAGCACAGCTTTTTTGTTGAGAGATAATAGAAGGATTTGACACTAATGATGTGATCGAGTAAAAAGCCAGTAATTACTCTGGGCGCTAAGTTCCCCAGATAGGAGTTAATCCCCCAACCTAAACCCATAATAGTATTGCAACCGTTCGCGAGATGCTCCCAGTTGACAACTAAATCAGCATATAAAGGATACCGCTCAAATGGAATCGTTGTGGTGTGATGTTCAAAACGAAGGGTACGAGCAACTGGAATCGCACATTCCATTTCTAAGTCGGTGCGCCTGCCGACACTCAAAGCAACTGTGTCAACACCGCGTCGCTGGAGAAACCCACCCAACATTCGGGAATCAAGTCCCCCCGAAAGGAAAAGGCAATATCGCTGATCAGGTGGTGCATGGCGAGAGAGCGTTTGGTCGATCACTCCATCCAAAATGTCAATTTGCTCATCGAAAGGCACAGCCGCATATTCGCTACCGCCGTCAATGTCTGTAATTTGATACTGTCTGATTTCTTTTGGTTCGGTGCCCGGTTGCCAACTGAGTAAATAGCCAACTCCCAGACGCCGGACATCTTGCCACAAAGTTTGCCCATCGAAGAGTGCATTAGTTAGTAAAATTCCTACCAGCCCAGCAGGGTTAAATACTTGCTTAAACAGCGGGTGGTATCGGAACAGTTCAGGACTAGAACCGACGAGTAGGACATCGCCGCGAGTGTAGTAGTAGATTGGGAACAGCCCCAGTAAGTCAGCGGTTACAGTTAAACCCAGATGAGGATGATAAACCGCTAGAGCGTGAAAGCCATCAAATGGGAGTAAGGTTCGATTTGGCGAACTCTTCCATAAGTTTCTCAGGCTGCAAGCGTTGATGCGTTCTGAGCTATCTCTCTTCATTGCTTCTCCCAAAACGATCGCAGCTCCTCCTTCATCGGTAAGATAGCTGATGGGAGCGTGGGGTGATGCCGCCCAGATGGCGTCAAAGTCTCCACTACAGCAGGAATTGGTGGAAAGACCTTCTACAAGGGGCAAGTGAGGCTTTATCGTTTTTATATAATGCGAGCGCCGCTCTGGGTCGGGATCGACAATCAGAATAAAATTAGCCATTAGACTTCTTGCTCTTATTTAATTTTTCTTTGGTCGCACTAGTATTTATCTCTCAACGCTAAGTTACTTATGCAAGAAGTCTACTATTGAGGACTTACGCAGCTACTTCATCTATCGAGTTCATGGTGCGTTACGCTATGCGCTTTCACACCCTACAAATAGAGGTAGAGGCGTTGCGTAAGTCCTATCTTTTAAAAGTTAGCTTTTGACCAGAGTAAAAATCCAAGTAAAACTTTGAGCTTAGAGGATTCAGTTATTGGGTCGAGCGCAAATTGTATCGGCTGATTGGGAGGGGGTAGTAATTCATTCAACACCTCTTCATGGAAGAGATGCCCCCCTTGTTGCCGATAAGGTTCTGCCTGCTGCCGTACCAATCGCCATCCTGGGTTATTCAGATCGAACGTTCGGTAGTAGTGGCGTCGTTCATATCCTAGTTTCTGCTGCTGAAACTGTCGCCATTTGGCCTGCATTTCATAGAAGCGGCGAATGTAGCGTTGACCTCTACCCGTGAGTTCGAGCGGTTCTGTGTTAAAGTCGTTGCGATCCAACGGTAGCTGAGCGAGTGGACTAAATCGTGTGCGGACTAATTCATATTGGGCACGGCGCTGAGCCAGGGATTCTACGGGTAATGCCGCTGTTGTTTTCAGCACGTCCCAATCTAGACAAGGCAGCACCGGCCAAGCACCAAAACTGAGTTGCCATCCCGCAACCGAGCCGATGAGCAGCCGTTGTCGATGGTAAAGCTCAAACCACCAGGTTCGCTTGAATTCTACATCCGAATAGCTTTCGTAAACCGAACGGATGCGATCGCATCGTTCTTGCACCGAGTCACCAAACACGTCTCGTCTGAGCAGTCTCTCTAGTAATTGGGGAGCAAACCCGCAACGATTAATGCCTTGGGGAAAGAAGCTGTCAAAGGATAGGGCTTTTTCCGAGAGATAGTAAGTGGATTTACCGCCAATGACGCGATCAAGTAAAAAGCCAGAAATCACCCTAGGTGCTAAATTTCTGAGAGAGGAACCCACCCCCCAACCTAAACCTATAACGCTATCACAGCCGTTCGCCAGATGCTCCCAATTCACAACTAAGTCGGCGTACACAGGATATTGGTTATAGGGAAGCGCTGTGGTGTGGTATTTAAAACCAAGGGTACGAGCAACGGGAATCGCACATTCCATTTCTAAGTCGGTGCGCCTACCGACAGTTAAGGTAACAGTGTCAACACCTTGCCGATGCAGGAACCCTGCCAGCATTCGGGAGTCGAGTCCCCCGGAGAGGAACAGGCTATAACGATTACCTGTGGGTGCATGACGAGCAATTGTGCGATCAAGGACTTGGTCTAAAATATCGAGCTGCTGGACAAAAGAAGTATTAGTATATTCGCCTGTATCATCTGGAATTTGATATTGTCTCGTCTCTTTGGGGGCAGTTGCGGGTTGCCAAGTTAAGCAATGTCCTGCTTCTAAACGCCGGACATTTTGCCATAAGGTTTGCCCATCAAATATACCATTCGTCAGTAAAATTCCTACTAGCCCTGTGGGGTTAAAGACTGGCTGAAAAAGTGGATGGTGTCTGAAGAGTTGGGGGCTCGAACCCACTAAGGCAACATCATTATGAATATAGTAATAAATCGGGAACAGACCGAGCAGGTCTGCGGCAACGCTTAAACCCAGATGAGGGTGATAAACGGCTACGGCATGAAAGCCATCAAAGGTCCGTAAGACTTGATTCGGAGAAGTTTTCCATAGAGTTCTTAGCGTTGAAGCGTCAATTCGCTCTGAGCTGGTTTGAGCAATGGCTTCTCCCCAAACCATAGCAGCTCCTCCTTCGTCCGCGAGGTAGCTGATAGGAGCGTGGGGGGATGCTGCCCAGATGGCGTCAAAGTCCCCGGTAGAGCAGGAATTGGTGTTCAGTCCTTCTACGAGTGGTAGGTGAGGCTTTATCGTTTTTATATAGTGCGATCGCCGTTCTGGGTCGGGATCAATAATCAGAATAAAATTAGCCATTGATAGAGTAATCTGATTGGGTTCGGAGTTTGGTTGGATTAACCACAGAGAACACAGAGTTCACGGAGAGAAAAGAATGAGGGAGAAGTTCATATTTAGGGTTGTGTTCAGGATTTTTAGTCTTTAATTTAAGTAACTTAAGATGGCGATCGAGAGCTAGAGCGTTTCTTAACTAGATCTAATAAAGATTGGGATTGTTGAGAAGGGAGTACAATAGCTGCCGCAATTTTAACGATTACTATCAACATAATTTTTACGCGTCGCAGCATCGAAGAGTCATATCTAATTGCCTGCCAAAGGAACCGAACCGCAGCTAAGCCTTTTTTCCGTTCTAAATTTCCTTCAATCGCCTTAAACATAAGGTACTTGTAGCGGCTACCCAGAGTTTCTCGCTTCAGATGCTGTAGAGATTCAGGAGCTTGGGCGAAATGCCGTTCAATGACTTTCAAGCTTCCTGCCTCCATTTTCCAGACATTAAATGAGGCTGATTCAGGAGAGATTCGATATAAAATTTGTGCAGAAGGAACGGCTACATATTCATAACGGGCTGCTAATCTGAGCCATAAATCCCAATCCTCAGCGAATGCTAATGATTCATCGAATGTTCCGACTTCCTCTAAGGCTTGTCTGCGAATTAATGGATTAGAACCACTTTCCACAAAATCTCTCAACAATAGCTTTTCGTAAGCATTACCATTGACTGTAATATGACCCCCAACGCGTAAAAATTGACCCGACTCATCAATCCAGTCGCTCCAACTATAAGCCACAGCCGCTTGAGGATTTTCCTGCAAGGCTTTCAACTGTGCTTCGAGTTTATCCGGTATCCACAAATCATCAGCATCCAAAAAGGAGATAAATTCTCCCTTCGCTTCAGCTAGTCCGCGATTACGACTGGCAGAAACCCCTGAATTTGGAAATGAAAATACTCTGATACGAGCATCTTTTATCTCGTTAACCACTGCTAAAGTTGAGTCTTGGGAACCATCATTAACTACAATTAGTTCAAAATCAGGAAAGGTTTGGATTAAAACAGAATCAATGGTATTTTTAATTGTTTTTTCCCCATTGTAAACGGGAATAATAACCGAAATTAATGGCATTTTTAGTATTGATAGCAGGTATACTTAAACAGTGTTTAATTTCATATATC
This sequence comes from Allocoleopsis sp., assembly GCF_036703385.1. NCBI lineage: Bacteria > Bacillati > Cyanobacteriota > Cyanophyceae > Coleofasciculales > Coleofasciculaceae > Allocoleopsis > Allocoleopsis sp. Next base: position 15,553 of record NZ_DATNPA010000504.1, read on the forward strand.
CTAAGAGAGTTGTAGTATTCGATAAAGGTTTAAATTTATTGATAACAGCCTGAGCTAATTTAGGCGTTAAGAAAGTTATTGCCGCAATTCTAAACAATACCTTCCAGATAACTTTCGCTCTCAGTAAAGAGGGGTCGTTTTTGATGGCGTTCCCCAGAAACCGAATAGCTGCTATACCTTTATTGCGTTCTGGGTAACCCTCAATTGCCTTAAATGTAAGATACTTATAACGATTACCGAGGCATTGCGGCTTCAAATACTGTAAAGATTCAGGTGCAACAGCAAACGCTTTATCAATGACGCGTAAGCTTGATGCCTCCATCTTCCATACATTAAACGACGCTGAGTGAGGAGAAATTCGGTATAAAATTTGTGGCGATCGCACAGCAACAAACTCATAACGAGCTGCTAACCGTAGCCACAAATCCCAATCTTCGGCAGGCGTTACTAAGGGGTCGAATCCGCCAACCTCAGTTAAGGCATCTCGCCGAATTAAAACATTAGAACCATTGGCTACAAAATCATTCAATAAAAGTTTGGCAAAAACCTCTCCCTGTTCGGTATTGTAGCTACCTTTACCTAATAACTGGCTCGATTCATCAATCCAATCCGTCCAACTATAAACCACAGCAGCTTTAGGATTGGCTTGCAAAGCTTTCAACTGTGCTTCTAGCTTATCGGGTGTCCACAAGTCATCGGCATCGATAAAGGAGACATACTCACCTTTTGCTAATTCGATTCCCCGGTTTCGACTCGTAGACTGACCCGCATTGGGATAAGAAAAGACCTTAATGCGGGAGTCTGGGATGCACGCAACAATCTCTAATGTCCCATCTTGGGAACCATCATCAATAACCAGTAATTCAAAATTTGTGAGCGTTTGGGTTAGAACAGATTCAATCGTTTCTTGAATGGTTCTTTCACCGTTAAAAACAGGGATAATAACAGAAGCTAGGGGCATATTTAAAAAGGTTCTAGTTGCATGAGAAACAGTATCGTATGGAAATTATGGAGTTGCTTTGTTCTGTGTGCTACTCTGTAGGCGTATCGATGGGTTATGAGCAATACCAGCACACTCGTTAACAGCATTTTCCAGGTTATATTCCTACGTAGGAGTGAGGGGTCATTCGTAGCAGCACCCCAGAGAAACATTATCGCGATTAAGGCACGCGATCGCGTTGGGAAGCGTTCAAAACACCTGTAAGCGAGAAATCGATATAAATTGGCAAGGCTGTGGCGTTTCAGATGCTGTAGCGAGTCAGGAGCACGCTCAAATGAAAGCTCAATCACTCGCTCACAAGCCTCTGCCATTCTTAGTAAATTGGCAGAGGCGGACGTAGGGGACTGTCTATACAAAATATGTGGGTATGGTACAGCTACAAAATGATAGCGTGCAGCCAATCGTATCCACATTTCCCAATCTTCTGCTGGGGGAAGCAACTCATCAAAAGTACCCACTTCTTCTAAAGCTTGGCGACGAACCAAAGGATTCGATCCATTGTCTAAAAAATCACATAACAAGAGCTTGGCATAAACATCCCCACTAGTAGTACTTTGACTGGCTTCCCGTAAAAAATATCCCTTTTCATCAATACATTGACTCCAACTGTAAGCCACGGCAGCTTCAGGGTTGTCTTGGAGTGCTTTGAGTTGAGCCTCTAACTTGTCAGGCTTCCACAAATCATCAGCATCTAAGAACGCCAGAAATTCACCTGTACTGTGAGAAATTCCTCTATTGCGGCTAGCTGCTTGCTTGGCATTGGGGTAAGAGAATATTTGCAAACGAGGGTCTTTGATACTATTGACAAGCTCTAATGTTTTATCTTGCGACCCATCATTAATGACAATAATCTCAAAATCCTGAAAGGTTTGATTTAAGACGGAGTCTATCGTTTCTTGAATTGTCTTTTCAGCATTGTAAGCCGGAATAATAACTGAGATCAGTGGCATATTAGCTCCAGTTAGCAGATGACGTATCGGTTAAGGAACATCAGTTTTGAAGTACCTCAGCAAATCTTTGTGGATATGGGGAAGAGGAGGAGATTGCCAAATAATTTCCTCAGCTTTTTTAGGGGGATATAAAATCCACAAAGCTACTCTATGCATCACTTTGCGCATAGCAGGCAGTTTTAGAAAATCCTCATCATTCATGATTAATTTTCCGATAAATTTAGCCGCTAGTAAGCCTCGTTTTCGAGTAGTCGGTCCATCTAAAACTTTAAAGGTTAGATATCTGTAAAGGTTAGCCCAGGTATACTTTTTCAAGTACTGTAGGGATGGAGGAGCCTTTTTGTAAGCTCGCTTTAAAACTTTCACACAAGCGGCTTCCTGCCTAGCCACATCACCAGACATTGACTTGGCAGATAATCGATATAAGATTTGAGGAGAAGGCACAGCCACAAATGGATAGCGAGCCGCCAGCCGCAAAAAGATATCCCAATCTTCAGCCGCAGGCAGTGATTCATCAAAGCCACCCACTTCGATTAAAGCCTGCCGACGAATCAATGCGTTAGAGCCATTTTCCAAAAAATCAATCACTAAAAGCTTGGGTAAAACATCACCACTAGCTGTTAAATAGCCACCTCGACGTAAAAAATTACTGGATTCATCAATATAATCAGTCCAGCTATAAGCAACAGCGGTTTTGGAATTTTCTAGAAGTGCGTTTAACTGCGCTTCTAGCTTATCAGGCGTCCACAGGTCATCACCATCTATGAAAGAAATATATTCACCGGTAGCATGATAAATTCCTCGATTACGACTTGCCGCTAAACCAGCATTGGGGTAGGAAAAGACTTGCAATCGCTGGTCTTGAATGCTAGATACAACCTCTAACGTACCATCTTTAGAACCATCATTAATGACGATTAACTCAAAATCTTGGAACGTCTGATTTAAGACGGATGTAATGGTTTCTTGAATCGTTTTCTCGCCATTATAAACGGGGATAACTACAGAGACAGTTACCATAGTAGATATTCTCTCAGTTATTATTTAGATGACCCTGCGAATAGGGATAGCAGTTCTTCAACTGATTCTTTAACTTGTGAAGGTTGTTTGACAAATTTACAATAAGGGATTTGATACGTCCAAGTTTCATAGAACGCCTCATTTTTATAATAGGAATTAGGCAATAATATGTTAGGAATTCCGAGTAAAGTCGAGAGAATGTGACCGTGTAACCGATTTGTAATGACTAAACGACTTTGAAGTAATTGATAGACGCCAGCGTGCATCAAACTCCACGAGAAGCGAGGAATAAATGAGTCGGAAATTCCATCAAATTTACGAGCATAGGGATGAAATCGTTCCCATTTTTGCCGGGGAAGCCATTGTTTAGGATGAGCTAACCCGCGTTGCCAACCTTCCCGAACGAGTAAAACCATACCGGGAAGACGCCAATACCATTCCTTGAGTTCTCCGAACCGTCCTCTTCCTCGGTAAATCCATTGTTTTGGCGAGTTATCCCACTCTTGAACCACTAAATTCGGAATCCCCAAAGCACTCGGTGAGAAGATTTTCTCTAATTCGGTATCATCTCTACATAGATAAAGAATCGGACGCTTGGAGTTGAATTGATAAGCAGGCATCGGCATATTAGCCATATCAAACACCATATCCGGTGCTTTGATAACCTGACAGTTATAAAAATGGTTCAAAGCTAGTTGATAACTATAATCATCCCGTGTAAACAGTGTTAAATTGGGATGTGAATTAAAGATAGCTGCTGCTCTATTTAAATTTTCATCATTGGTAAAATAGATACACTGCGGCATGATAATAATTGAGCGATCGCGATATTGGGCAATGATGCGTTCGCGAAATAGCTGATGATGAGGCCAAAGGTCGCCTAAGTTTCCGCCACCCTGTAAAATGAGCGGTGCTTCTTTACTAAGCCGTTGTTCTAGCCGTTGCTCAGAGAAATCATCAATGCTGGCAATATAGTTAATTTTGGCTTTGATTACATCCGTGATGTAAAAAATTGTAGCCAGACCAATCAAGTGATCTCCGATATTGAAATAATCCGGATAATCTAGTAACGCACACTGCTCGAATGGCGTAATTTTTTCTAGAGAATTCTGGAGACTCTCCCTGATTTTTTCTAGCTTTAAAAGATCCATAGGAGCATCTTGCCTAAGATAATTCTTGCCACAATAATATGGCGTGGATGCATCTGTGATACTGAGTTGCTGCTCTTAGTAGAATTTAACAAACCACAGAGGCACAGAGAACTCTGAGGGAAGAGAAAGAGAGAGTTATACGTTTGAATGCCACTTGGTATGATTGATGCATCCAATGCTATCTGACTTGCTAAACAGATAACTCAATGAGTTTCCTCGTTTGTTGAGAATCCAGCTCAAGCTCTATCAGCCAGGAGTTTGGAGGATTGATAAGCTTAGCGGTACCTTTTTACTAAAGGTAAGGCTGTTATCGACACAATCAATGATAATAGTGTCTCCCTCGACAAAGGTATTCTCTAGGATTTTCGTAGCGATCGCGTTTTCCAGTTCTCGCTGAATCGCTCGTTTGAGTGGACGCGCCCCGTATACCGGATCGTAACCGACTTCAACGATGTAGTCTTGAGCTGTTGACGAAAGTTCAAGCTTAATTTTTTGGTCAGCTAATAGACGTTCGATCCGTTTGAGCTGAATGGTAACAATTTGGCGTAATTCACCACGATTTAAGGTGTGGAAGATGATGATGTCGTCAACACGGTTGACAAATTCGGGACGGAAGTGCTTGCGTAAGGCCGTCGTCACCCGTTTCCGCATCTCTTCGTACTGCGAATCATCCCCAGCCACATTCAAAATATGGTCGCTGCCAATATTGCTGGTCATCACGATGATCGTATTGGAAAAATCCACCGTTCTTCCTTGAGAGTCGGTGATGCGTCCGTCATCGAGGACTTGCAGCAAAATGTTGAACACATCTGGGTGAGCCTTTTCCACCTCATCCAGCAGCACGACCGAGTAAGGACGGCGGCGAATCGCTTCAGAGAGTTGACCGCCTTCTTCATAGCCCACATATCCCGGAGGCGCACCAACAAGCCGCGAGACGGCGTGTTTTTCCATATACTCGGACATGTCGATTCTGACTAAGGCATCCTGGCTGTCAAACAGGAATTGGGCAATGGCTCTTGCCAGTTCCGTCTTACCCACACCCGTTGGCCCGAGGAACAAGAAGGAACCGATAGGGCGTCCGGGGTCTTTCATTCCCGCCCTCGCCCGACGAATCGCAGCCGCCACGGAAGTCACCGCTTCAGTTTGTCCAATGACCCGTTGATGTAAATGCCCTTCTAGCTGTAATAGCTTCTGGCGTTCCGTCTCTAGCAAACGGTTAACCGGAATTCCCGTCCAATTCGCCACAATTTCGGCAATATCCGCCTCGGTGACTTGTTCACGGGATAAGGCACGCCCTTCTGCCTGTAGTTCTAAGAGCATACCTTCTTTGCTCTCGCGATCGCGCTGTAACGTCTCCAACTTGCCATATTTAAGTTGAGCCGCCTTATTCAAATCGTAAGCGCGTTCTGCCTGCTCAATCTGCACCCGAATTTGGTCTTCTTCTTTTTTCAGGTTGTTGATTTCTTCGCGAAGTTTCTTTTCCTCTTCCCACCGTCCTTCCAGCGTGGTGTGTTTTTCTTCCAGAGTGAGAATTTCTTGTTCAATCCGTTCAAGACGTTCTCGCGAGGAGCGGTAGGCGTTGCTGGCTCCTGGCAATCCATTCTGTTGATTTTCGGCGTCCAGTGACAGTTTTTCCATCTTGAGCTGCATCAGCCGCCGATCAATCGTCTCTAACTCTACCGGTTTAGAGGTCATCTCCATTTTGAGCTTGGCTGCCGCTTCATCGACTAAGTCAATGGCTTTATCCGGCAGAAAGCGCTCGGTAATATAGCGATCAGAAAGGGTCGCCGCTGCCACCAGCGCCGAGTCCGTAATGATTACGTTGTGGTGGACTTCGTAGCGTTCCTTGAGTCCCCGCAGAATGGAAATCGTATTTTCAACCGTCGGTTGACTCACATAAACTTGTTGAAAGCGACGTTCCAGTGCCGCATCTTTCTCGATGTGCTTGCGGTACTCATCCAGGGTGGTGGCTCCAATACAGCGCAGTTCCCCCCGTGCCAGCATGGGTTTGAGCAAATTTCCTGCATCCATTGCTCCTTGGGTTGCCCCGGCACCGACGACGGTGTGCAATTCATCGATAAATAAAACAATTTGACCGTCGGAGTGAGTGACTTCCCGAAGGACAGCTCTAAGTCGGTCTTCAAATTCTCCTCGATATTTGGCACCGGCAATTAGGCTGCCCATATCTAAGGAAATCAACTGGCGGTTTTTTAGGGATTCGGGAACATCGCCATTTACGATACGCTGGGCGAGGGCTTCTGCGATCGCCGTTTTCCCCACCCCAGGCTCTCCAATCAGAACGGGGTTATTCTTAGATCGGCGAGAGAGTACCTGAATCACGCGACGGATTTCCTCATCCCGCCCAATCACCGGGTCAAGTTTCCCAGCTTTAGCTTGCTCTGTTAAATCCCGCCCATACTTCTCTAGGGCGTTGTAACGATTTTCAGGATTTTGGTCGGTAACTTTTTGACTCCCCCGTGTGGCTTTAGCCGCCGCTTCTAGCTTTGGGGTGTCCACATTATGGGTTTTGAGCAAGCGGCGTCCGACTCGGTCATCTTCGGCTAAGGCCAAAAGCAAATGTTCTACAGCAATGTATTCATCCTGAAAAGAGGTGCGAAACGCCTCAGCTTTATCCAGCATGATATCCAAGCCGCGACCGAGGTAGAGCTGGTCAAGCGTACTCACTTTCGGTTGGCGGTTCGCGAAGGCTTCCAGTTGTTGCTTAAACCGAGCCACATCAACCGTAACCTTGGTGAGAATTTGATTCGCCAGCCCCTCTTGTTCCAGCAGGGCGATCGCCACATGCTCCACCTCTAGCGTTTGGTTTTTGAAGAGTTTGGCAACGTCTTGAGATTGTGCGATCGCTTTCCAGGCCGTTTCAGTAAACTTGTTCGGGTCAGTGGGCTGCATTTCCTATAATGAATTCCAATTAAAAACTATCTCCCCAGTCGCAGTATAACAATCTCGACTCCCCTACCATGTATCACTTGAAAGAAAAACTAGATGGGGAATCAAAGGGAGCCTTATCTAATTGTGAACGAATTCTTCTGGCAACGATACAGATTGGCACTCTCCTCCCAGTACTCTTTGCTCCGGAGTGGGATGCTTGGTGTGTGTCTCACGTTCGCGTCCATCCTCATTACTCTAGATTAATTCAATGGGTCCGGCGAAATTGCCCGTACTGAACAAGGCCAGATTCTGGAAGCCGCCCTTCATTAACATCAGAACTAGAGCGCCGGTTCAGTAATCCTAGCCATAACGAAAAATGATCATTCTGGCGCTCATCTTCAACGAAAAATCAGGCTCTTGATTATTAGTGAACCGGCGCTCTAGGACTAAACTCATCCAAGCATCAACACGTTGCCAAGACCCACAAATAATGCCTGTTAACGCTTACAACAGTAAGCTAATCGGCCTTCAAGTTGCATGGGAAGAAGCTGGGAAAGCTGGGCAGAGATGGGGAGAAGATTATAGAATTTCAATGCACATCAGTTTATTAGTGCTGCCGCCCAATTTTTGCGACTTGATTAAGTCCTAGCTAACTCTATCGTGAGAAATAATTTGCCGTTAAAGAGGCGTTGAAAAAGACATTATATCTATTCATTACTGACGGAGCTGTTAATAATTTAGAAAATCGATGCCAAAGGGCAGGCAAGATGCCCATCCAACAAGATAAACTAATGCTGACAAGTATTGCCCACCTCAGTGGAATGATACTGACTTAAGAACTCTCCTACCTCACCAACCAACCCTTGTGTACCGGAACTTTAGTGAGGAGGGTGTTTGGGGAAACCCCCCCAATCTTGGTTTTTCCCAAACTAACGATCACTTTTCCCTTAAGTCAGTGCCATTTCACCTAAGTGCCTAGTGCAGCGTGGCCTAAATAACTATCCACTTGAAGAAGGTTAAAAAGCTTACTGTACAAACTTTCTTGCCTTCTGCCTTCTTGCACTAGTGACATTACTCCGAGTGCCAAATTTATTATTTGTGGGGCTTGCGCCATTCAGCTAAACGGTAACTACTGCTGTCTTCAGTTCAAAAATCTTCTCGATCGCATCCTCTACAACTTTATCGGGCGTGGAAGCTCCAGATGTCACTCCTACAACGATTGCTCCAGAGGGAAGCCAGTTTTCAACCACTTCCAAATCCCGCCCTAACGGCTTATGTTCCACCCGATTTCCCGGCCCAATTCGCGCCGCACTATCAATGTGATAAGAAGGAATGCCCCGCTCGATCGCAATTTGTTGCAGTTGGGTGGTGTTGGAGGAATTAAAGCCACCGATTACCAGCATTAAGTCTAACTTTTCTTCGACAAGCCCCAGCATGGCATCTTGCCGCTCTTGGGTGGCATCGCAGATGGTGTTGAAGCTCTGGAAGTGTTGATTTAACTGGGCAGGGCCATACTTCTTCATCATGGTGCGCTCAAATAGCTTGCCAATTTGCTCGGTTTCGCTCTTGAGCATGGTAGTTTGGTTCGCAATGCCAATGTGTTCTAAATCTCGGTCGGGGTCAAAACCCGGAGAGCAAGCACGGCTAAACTTTGTCATAAATTCGTCGCGACTGCCACCGTTGAGAATATACTTGGCAACATATTCTGCCTCGTTTAGATTTAGTACGACTAAGTATTTGCCCGCAAAGGAGCTGGTGGCGACGGTTTCTTCATGCTTATACTTGCCGTGAATAATCGAGGTGTAGTCTTTCTTCTTATGCTTTTCAACGGTATTCCAAACTTTAGACACCCAAGGACAGGTAGTATCAACAATCTTGCAGCTTTTATCGTTCAAAAGTTGCATTTCCTGGACGCTAGCACCAAACGCGGGTAAGATTACCACGTCACCGCTATCGACAATGGAAAAGTCTTTCTTCCCTTGCTCAACTGGGATGAATTCTACTTGCATCTCCTGCAAGCGCTGATTGACCGAGGGGTTATGAATAATTTCATTGGTCATCCAAATGCGCTCGGCGGGGAAGTGTTGACGGGTTTCATAGGCCATCGCCACAGCGCGTTCTACACCCCAACAAAAGCCAAAGGCTTGCGCTAGCAGGATGGTCACATCTCCCCGTTGCAGCCGATAGTTGTTAGAGCGAATTTCTTGAATCAGGTTACTTTGATACTCCGACTGTAGCTGAGTGGCAACTTCAGCCTCGTGCCCAAATCCTTTGCGATGGTAATTGTCTGAACTATGGAGCGATCGCTTGAAGGCTTTTGTATCCATGCAGCGTGTCCTACAGAATGACTGTATAAAATTCTTGATTCCTTATCGATCATAGAATGTCAGCTTCCTGGAACTTGGGCAAGCTGTATCTTTGTATCTTTACTTCAACGCGACAGGTTCGAGGACAAATTGGTCGAGGACTAAGAGTGCATTGCGCCAGACTAAGTAGCCTTGAGGATTCAGGTGCAAACCATCGCTACTCAGTTCAGTCTTCATGTTGCCATCGGCGTCGGCAAAAAGGGGGTAAAGGTCGAGATAAGTCACATTTTCTTCCTTTGCGATCGCCCTCAGCCGTTCGTTCAAGTCTCGGATGCGACGATTGGGAATCGCCAGAAGGCGATCGCGTCCTTCCCAGGTGGCATTTCTGGCACTGTGC
>NZ_DATNPA010000505.1:0-12560 GCF_036703385.1 Allocoleopsis sp.
TGGGGGTTTTAGGGGGAAAATTCCACAGGAGATCGATTAAATCAGTGCCATTGCTCCCAAGACAAATTTCAGTGTACGAACGTTTGGATAAATAGCGCTTTAGGGACGCTCTTTGGGGCGTCCCTTTGTTATAGAACAACGGCTAGAAGACTAGATGCAGTTAAAGTCAAAGATTTAGTTGTGTTACTTCGGATTGAATTAACTCAAAAGGCTCACAAGAATGCTCAGTCTATTGTTGTAGTAACATAACCTCTGAGGTGGATGGTGTAGATAGAGCATTACGGGCGATAGAACCCAAGGGAAAGCCTACTAGAAAGGCAATAACCACAGCCGCGCCGAGAATAGCAGCGCTGAGAAATTCGTTTTTCACATCAAAATTCTCCTGATGTTTGTCCTTCTATAAGACAAGCAAAAGGGAGGAATCACGACTTCCTCCTATCTACTTATTTTTGCATCAAGGTTTTATTAAATGTCCCTCAAACTTGCGATAATGAGCGATTCGTCTTGCTCGCTCTAAGGAAGGATACACAATCATAGTGGCTAAGGGAAAACTCGTCCCTAAAATCGCTGTTACAACTAACTGATTGACAAATCCCAGCTTGAAGCCAAGTCCCAAACTAATCCCTAAAGCTGTAGATAACAGAGAAACCCCGATCGCCAAGGTTTTACTAAATCCTCGCTGCAAGCAACTTTGGGCAACCCCTTCACCCTCAAACGCCGCCATAAACACCACGGCATCCACAGCTGCAAAGGCTGCATGAAGCGAAGCAACCCCCCAGGTACTCGCCCTATCCACCTCTCGAAATTCGGCACCGAACCCCGCAACAAACATAGCCGCTACCCCAGCAAAGAACACCGCAGCTAGGGTATCCATTGCTTTTAACGGAACACCCAATCGGGTTCGGATTTTAGCCACCAACTTAGAAATCACTTCAGAAGTCACAGCCGCCGCCAATCCTAGCATCGCCACAAAGGCTGACACAAAGATAGCGATCGCCATACCGAGTGACCCATTTTTGCTAACAATTCCCTCCCAAGCCGTTGCTTCAAACCAAGTGGCAGCAGCAGCAAACAGGACGAGTAGACTTAGAGAAAAATAAGGCAGCTTTTTCGCAGCAATGGGTACAGGCGCTGTTTTAACTTTAATCTTTAAAACCTGTGTTTCTGGTTGAGAATTCGTGTGAATTACTACCTCGCGCTCAAAGGTTTTATTCGCCATAAGCTTCCGGGTATCAACCGTGATGTGGCACAACGCTTGATTACTAACAAAATGAGCTTGATCGAACCGAATCCACTCATGAGTGTGGGGAGTGTGGGGGGGGTCGCTCAGATGGGAGGCCACTTCTAAACGGCTTTCCAGAACGGTCTCTGGGACTGAGTTCGTAATGGTGAGCGTCTGAGTCAATTTTTCACCCAGTTTGGTTGCAGTAAACTCCAGGTAAGATTGATTGAACTTAACTTCAGGTACGCGGATAACATAGATAGGCTGAAGGGCTTCCAATGCCGTCGCTGCATCAGGAAAGCGGTTTTTGGGTTTCAGCTCAACCATCTTTTGGAGCCACTCAATCCAACGCAGACTGAGATTAGGAACCAGATGCTTGAAATTAATCCGGTAGTCATCATCAATTAAGTGGCTGATAGCTGTGGATGGAGTGCCTGTCAGTAAACAAATTAATGTTGCTCCTAACCCATAGAGGTCTGAAGCTTCACTCAGTTGTCGATTAAATAATTGCTCTGGAGCCATAAACCCAATGGTTCCCTTGGCAACGCTGCTCATCGCTACTTCTGTATCGCCAATCCGAGCCAAGCCAAAATCCACCAAAAAAACATTGATTTTGTCATCAACCAAGATATTTTCCGGTTTAATATCTCGGTGACTAATTGGGGGAATTCGATGTTGTAGATAAATCAGGATATTGAGTAAAGAAACCGCAATTTGCTTAATTTCATCAGGGTCAAAGCTGCGTGGCACAGCGAGAGAAGGAGCATTTTTGTATTCTTGCACCAGGCAAAAGCCAGTGGGTGTTTGAAAAGAACCCAGGCAATGAGGGATACCCGGATGATTCAGTCCCTGTAACACTTGGATTTCACGCTCGATCGCATCATAGTCTGACCAGTTGGTATCCCCTTTGGCAAACTGAAACTGCTTAATCACAACGGGTTGCCTCTCCATCTCTGGCTTGGCGAATGATTCCCGTTGGGTAGGGGAAGAAGATTCCGAGGGACTTTTATGCCGGAGGGATACCGTAGATAAGGGGATGGCGAGGTAGGTCACTCTCCCACCATTACGATTGTGTCCTAATTCTCTAACGACCCTGAAACCGTGGTTGGACAAATCTGGAAAATTGCTCATGAGTCTGAGGAGGAAGGCAAATCTTCGTGCGAACCGGACTATCTTTCAGGAAATTCTATTCCTTCTCTGGGAAGTCTGGCTTCCGGAGAACAGAAAACGGGCGTAACCTTGCTGACTGCGTATGATATCGCAGAGCAACGATCGCTCTTATCCACGATATCGTTTTCCTCCAGCAGATAGAGCGATCGCAGACTAAGAGTTAATCGGCTATCCGAAAGCCGTTTGCAAAGCTACAGATACCAGAGCTATTGGGCCGCCACTGCACGAGTCTATACCCTTAAAGCTCGCTAGCTAAACATCTCATACCATTTTGGATGCAAAGATTGGCTCTCCCGACTCCTTGGGGCAAAATGTATATTTGGTGACAAACACTTATCTGTTGGGTTAGGGCGCGAATCAAAACTCATGTGTTTATCGTCAAAAATATCACCGTGCCTAACCCACCCTACGTTAACATAAGGTTTTATTATCACCATAAATACGGGAGAGCCCTAACTTTTATTCATTTAATGGCTGAGTAAGTTCAATCAGCAAATCAAATCGAAAATCATTAACCAATTCTTCTAAAGCGAGTTTAAGAGCAGCATGAGACTCTGGTATTTGATCGATAAGCGCAAAAACCTCCTCTTCATTGCAGTTTTCAGCCTCCTTATGTAGCTGAGCTAGCCATTCTAGAGGCATTGCTAAAAGATCTGTGGTTGTGAGTTTTTCAGGACTGAGTCTGGACTGGGGTAAAGAGGGTTGGACTAAATCTTCATAAACATAGCGCACCCCAAGGTGTTGAGCAATTTTCTCCAAAAGCACGGACTCTCGGAAAGGTTTACGCATAAAGTCATTGCAGCCTGCTGACATGATAACGGAGCGTGCTTCATCAAAAGCACTGGCGGTGATAGCAATAATTACAGTAGCCTGACCTTTGATATGTGCTTTGATGCGTTGGGTCGCCTCATAACCATCCATCACTGGCATCCGCATATCCATTAAAATCAAATGGGGTTCCCAACTCTCCCAAATAGAAACTCCTTCTAAACCATTTTTGGCCTCAAGTACTTCAAATCCGAGGGGTTCTAATAGCTTAATGAGCAGGTGGCGATTCTCCCATCTATCTTCAACAATCAAGATGCGATAAGAGGGTTGGTTCGGTGCTAACCCAATCACTCGCTCTTTGGGCGGCTGGTTTTCAATGTTATCAGCTTCAGCAAGCTCCACCTGGATATTAAAGCCGATTGTTGTTCCCTGACCTAAGGTACTTTTAACGGTAAAATTTCCTCCCATTAACTCTACAAATTTGTGACTAATAGCTAAACCCAAACCTGTTCCTTCCTGAGATATCCGACCCGTTTCAGTTTGAACAAAGGCATCAAATAAACTATCGAGTTCATCGGGGGCAATTCCAGGACCTGTGTCTTCTACTTCAAACCGAAGACTTGAAAATGGTAGGTTGGTAGGTTGCTGATTAGCAGTTTGATTTGAGCTTTCAATCTTCCCTTCATCTAGACATTCAACTTTTAAATTTTCTAGATTCAAGTCTCTAATCACTCGCAACTTAACCCTGCCTTCTTGAGTAAATTTGATAGCGTTTCCCAGAAGATTGATCAACACTTGTCGCAATTTACTCTCATCTGTTTCTATATATTGGGGGACATCTGAAGCCAGGTCAAAGATTAGCTCTAAACCCTTGGAACTCGCCTTCAGTTGCAACATCCTTTCGAGATTCTCAACCAGGTGATACAAGTCAAAGCGATTAGGAGTGAGTACCATTCTCCCCGCCTCAATCTTGGACATTTCTAGAACATCATTGATTAAGGACAGTAAATGTTCACCACTGCGCGTGACTATTCCTATTTGTTCATGCTGCTCGAAAGTTAGATTTGAATTGCGGCTAAGCAACTGAGTAAAACCGAGAATGGCGTTGAGGGGGGTGCGCAGCTCGTGAGTCATATTAGCTAAGAATTGACTTTTGGCGCGATTTGCCGATTCAGCATAAAGTTTAGCTGTTTCTAGCACTATATTTTGCGCTTTAAGTTCCTCAGCAATCTTACGCTCAGTGATATCCCGTCCTACAGCCTGCAATTCAATAAGATTTCCTTGCTGGTCAAAAATTGCTCGGTCAGTCCACTGCTGCCAGCGGATTTCTTTTTGCACGAGAACCCGGTGTTCATTCGTAGCAACTGGGTTAGCGGGGGTAAGTTTAAATAGGGAATTGATGAGAGCATCGCCTCGTTCTCGATCTTCGTCAGGAATCAGTGAGATAAAACACTCTCCTATCAATTCCTCCCGATTTTTCCCGAAATAACGGCTGTAAGCTTCGTTGACAAAGGTTAGGGTACCGTCTGGTAGATAACGACAGATTAGTTCAGTCTGATCTTCGACAATGGCTCGATACAGTGCCTCGCTTTTTTTCAGAGCCTGCTCGGCTAAGAGGCGCTCCCTAATTTCTTGTTGCAGACTCTGGTTTGCTGCTTCTAGCTGTGCGGGACTGGGCAGTGCTAAAGCCTTGGGGAGTAACGGGACTAATGTCCCAGCTGTATATAAGGAGACACCAGCGGTAAGCGCTTTGAGAAAACCAGAGACCCAATACGTTGGATGCCAAAGTGTCCAGATTTCCATGACATGAGTCGTACCACAAGCGACGATGAAAGCCCCAAACAATAGAAAAATCCACTGGAAAGGTACATCTCTTCTCTTTTCAACGAAATAAATTAGCATTAACGGAATTGAATAATAGGCCAGCGCTATTAAAGCATCGGCGGCAATGTGTAATCCCACTAGCCCCGGCTTCCATAGATAACAATGTCCGTGGGGAATAAAAATTGCTGCTAATCCCATTTACGTTTGCTAAGCTAAACAAATTCTTTCTGAAGAAATCTAGACAATTTTCGCTTCAGCTTTTCTTATTATAATTATTATCTATAGTTATCTTAATTAATCGGTTGTTATCCTTGAGCCATTAATCCCAGCCATAAAGGCAAGGCAATTACTCTCAAACCTCGGTGCTGTGAACCCAGACACCGAGGCTTAGGATGGACAAGTGCTATGAACAATAGTTTATGGAGCGATGGAGTACAACGGCTTACTAGGTTTGGCTGCCAAGAAACTCGACAAAGTTTTGCACAAAAGAATGCCTAACTTTCCGCCGTTCGGCTTCTTGGAGCAACTGTGCGGGTAGTGTATTAATCGCCTGTGTGGATGGGGTGTCAACTAACAGGGGGGCTTGTTCAACGAAACCAACGGCGTTTAACCGAAAAGCAATCTGCTGCACTTGTTGGATGGGAAGTTTTAGCTGCCTTGCGATCGCCTTTAGAGAAACTGTCCCGTTGGTATACTCCCAAACCTGCTACTCTAGCGCATTGAACTGATTGTGTGGGGGACGAGAGATAGTACTAACTAACCCTCGGTTCGGATCGGGCAATTGATCGGCTAAAGCCTCCCAGTTTTTCAGTGAGCGCAACCCCATCAATGTTGCGTCAGTCGCCGATATGCTCAAACCTGTCATTTCTATTGTCGGTATTTGTGCATTAGAGTTGAATTCATACTGAGCATCTTTGAGTTGAAATAAGGTACGTATCACCTGCAAAACTTGAACCTGAAAGAGCCATTTCAGTTGTTTAGCTTGTAAGACTTTTTTCTGTGATAGCTAGTACTCAAACTAGTGAGGCAATACTAATGGTTTGAGTGATTTCTCTCACCTTCACACCACACAGGAAACTGTCTAATGAACAAAAAGAAATGGCTAATTAACGCTTTACTGGGATTGGTGTCCCTAAGCCTCACCGCGATCGCATACTCAGCCTGGAGCATTTATAGCTACGGCAGCCACTCAACCAAAATTCAGGCGGATGCGGCGATTGTTTTGGGTGCAGCGGCTTGGGGAAACCAACCCTCTCCCGTGTTTAGAGAACGGCTCAACCATGCGATCGCGCTCTATAAAGCTGCAACGGTGAAAGCCCTGTCCCCAGTTAAGGCAGGGCTAATCCAAAATCGTAAATCTAAAATCCAAAATCGATTGACCTACGCTTTGACCGGCGTTCGATAATTACTCTCCTCTTGAACTTCTATCGGCGCTACAGGTTCTTGATTGGTAATCAGACGTGCCCCTTGTTTGCGAGTGAAGTAATTCCACCCCCACTGAATCATCACCAAAATCTTATTGTCAAACTCAATTAAGAAAAAGATGTGAACGAAAGTCCAGATCAACCAAGCCAGGAAGCCGGAAAACTTGATGAAACCAAAATCTACGACTGCCGCATGGCGTCCAATCACCGCTAAGCTGCCGTAGTCCTTATAGTGGAAGGCTGGCAGAGTCTCTCCCTTAAACCGCTTTTTGATCAGATTAGCCACATACTGCCCTTCTTGCATCGCTACGGGTGCGACTCCTGGCAGGGGTTTGCCGTCTTCGTATTGGTGCGGGAAATTGGCTAAGTCCCCAATTACAAAAATATTCGGATAGTCCAGTATCGTCAGGTCGGGTTGCACAATCACTCGTCCTGCGCGATCGCATTGTGTACCCGTCGCTTTGGAGAGTATCTCCCCCATCTTAGAGGCTTTCATACCCGCCGCCCAAAGAATCGTCTGTGATGGAATTTGCTCAATTTGGTCACCCCGACGGATAGTGACGAGATTGTCATCAATATTAGTCACTAAAGTGTTGGTCTGCACCGTAACCCCCAAATCCTCCAGGGAGGCTTGGGCTTTTGCCGACAAATCGGGTGGGTAAGGCGGCAACACTCGGTCTATCCCTTCTAAAAGCAATATTTGAGCTTCCGAGGTATCGATACTGCGGAAGTCGTCCTTTAAGGTATTGTGAGCGAGTTCGGCTAAAGCCCCGGCTAATTCAACACCGGTGGGGCCACCTCCCACAATCACAAAGGTTAACCAGGCACGGCGCTTTTCGGGATCCGTTTCTTTTTCTGCAGCTTCAAACGCTAGAAAGACGCGACGACGAATATCGAGGGCGTTTTCCACCGTTTTCAATCCAGGGGCTTTCTCTGCCCATTGTTCATTACCGAAGTAGTGGTGGCTAACACCAGTAGCAACAATTAATGTGTCGTAGCTTAGTTCTTGATCATTGAGCGTAATTTTTTGCTGTTTGGCGTCTACATCCGTCACTTCCCCCATCAGCACTTGTGTATTTTTATGGCGACTGAGAACCGCCCGTAAGGGGGATGAAATATCACCCGCCGATAGGCCACCAGTCGCCACTTGGTAAAGCAGGGGCTGAAACAAATGGAAGTTTCGTTTATCAATCAATGTGACCTTGACCGGGGCTTTTCTCAGGGATTGTGCGGCATAAAGCCCACCGAATCCACCTCCAACAATAACAACATGGTGAGGAGGCTGGTTGTTGGCTGCATTTAACATAAAATTTCTTTCCTGGAGTTAATTTCGTCGATGATTACTTCACACCTAATTGAGTCAAGAAGGCTGAATTCTAAAGGATAAAGGATGAAATAGGGGATGAGCGCTACATGATGAACCCCGACTCCGTAGCTCTAGTGGCGAGACGAAAAAACAGTTTTTTCAATATCTATGCCTCATCCCTCTCTAGGAGGATACTTTCATACTTCATCTTTCATACTTCATAACTTGTTTTGACTGTCTCAACCTTCCTACAACTTCGACTTTACATAAGTTTATGTTAAAAACGAAGAAATGCAAGTGTCAAAGGCTACGAGTTAGTTTTTTAGTCTTGTTATTCTCTGGTTGTCCGAAATAATGGGGGTAACTGGCACAAGAAATTTATTGCTAGAGGCACTCAAAAAAGGGACATGGAGTCTTGCCTCATTGGCCCAATCTTCTCAAAAGCCACTCATAGCTGCTCCTCCTGTTATAAGGAGTCAGGAGTTAGGTGTCAAGGCTAATCGCTCACTATAGGTTGGCAGCAACCAATTAGTTCGATATAGTACTCTGATTTGGTGCAGCCTCTGCAATAAGCCATTGCCTAGCGTCACATCGATGCTCATTAACGGCATCAAGATAGCTGAGTGCAGGGTGAGTAGCAAAATTGACACTCTGGGAATCAAATGATTGACCAAACCTTTGCGCAACAGTTTGCCGCCGACTGGATAGACTCTTGGAATAGTCATGAACTTGGACGCATCTTGGCACATTATGAGGATGATTTCGAGATGTCATCCCCCTATATTCCACAGATTGCAGGCGAGCTGTCTGGTACACTTCGGGGTAAAACAGCTGTTGGCGCTTATTGGAGCAAGGCGCTTGAGCTGATTCCCAATCTACACTTTGAGCTAATCACGACCCTCGTAGGCGTTGACAGTATCACGCTCTATTACAAAGGCGCTCAAGGACGATTGGTTGCTGAAGTACTCCATTTGGGTTCAAATCAAAAAGTGACAAAAGCTTATTCTCACTATGGGGTGTAAATTGTTTTTTGTGATGCGATCGCTTCTCCTACACACAGCAATCATCCTGATCGAGTAGACCCTAAAAGAAATCGGATACGGCTCTAACTCTATCAATTGATAGATGATTTAAATTGAAATTCTAGCTTCTCAGGATTGGGAGCCAAGGTGTATATTAGAAGAACAAATATTCTACGGACGCCTCATGAAGCTATTCAGCCAAGGCTTCAGCTTACTACTTAGTAGCTTAACCTTGATAGGATTAAGTACTACCGCCAACGCACAAGCACAGCTTCAACCAATATCTGAAGAGATAGGCACTACCATAATTGCTCAAAGACAGATGCCAACTCTTCCTATCAACCAGCTCCCTGTTGAAGCCAAGGCTACTATCAATCTAATCAACAAAGGAGGCTCATTCCCTTACAGACAAGATGGCAGTATCTTCAGGAATCGTGAAAAAAGACTGCCTCCTGCACCTGTCGGATACTATCGAGAGTATACCGTTCCAACTCCAGGCTCTCCAGATCGGGGCGCACGACGGATTATTACGGGACAGGGGAATGAAATTTATTATACTGGCGACCACTATAGAAGCTTTGTAAGGGTGCAATAATAAAATGGATAAGCTGCTGGCAATACTGAAAGGTGAACTTAGCCCTGGACTATATAGACTTACCACGGAAGTAAACATTGATGAGCTATCCTCTTTGTGCAAAGAGTATAATTTTCAATTTTTTTACATTAATGGGAATGACATTACAAGCAAAGCGGAATTTTTCCAAGCTTCGGCTAAAACGCTGAATTTTCCAGACTATTTTGGTAATAATTGGGATGCGTTCTCTGACTTTATTAATGACCTGAGTTGGTTATCAGCGGACGGATATATTTTCTTGTATACTCAACCTGATAATTTTGCAAACAGCGACCCTTCAGAATGGTCAATTGCCCTCGATATCTTCCAGGAAGCTGTGGAATCTTGGAGGGAAACAGAGACTCCTCTGTACGTCTTGCTGAGAACTGATAGTTTGGTTATAGATACCCTGGACGTTCTTTAGTCTACTAGTGCAGCGCGGCAGAAATAACCCCTCAGTTAGGAATGGGTAATGGGTAATGGGTAATGGGGGTTTTTAGAACTGGTGGGAAACTTTCGCCACGCTGCACTAGTACATACGGGCGTAAGTTGACCTACCATTCTCCAATCAATACCTTGCTTTGATGGCTTCCCCAAATAGTAGGCGTATTTGCGCCCGCGTGTACTAGCTGCAACAAATAACCCAGTTTCAAAGCCTACTTGAAAATTTTGCACTGACCCTTACCATTGAGGACGCACCTCATCAATCACTCATGTAAGTATTAATCCTCATTATCCTCGACTTTTCTAAAAAATCGGGGATATGAACCACTGACATCACGCCTCATTGGCAGGCGTGGTGTAAAGGGTTCAGATACATTAAGATAACTAACGATTAGTGGAGCCGTCTCCCAGATAATGATAGGGATACCTGTCGAGAAATAAATCAGTGGCAAAGATTATTTACGGCGATCGCATCGGTAAACTAGGTAAAATTACTCTAGGTTGCTCCGCCGCCATCTTTGATTCAACAAGGCAGAAAGTCTTACTCACCCGTCGCACCGATAACGCACGATGGTGTTTTCCCGGTGGACGTATGGATGCAGGTGAAGATACTACAGAAACCTGTATTCGCGAAGTGTTAGAAGAAACAGGTTTGTACGTTCGCCTCGAACGCTTGATTGGGGTCTACAGCAATCCTAACTTTATCATTGAATATGCAGACGGAGAACGCTGCCACTCTGTTGCCTTGCACTTTGAAGCCACACCCATTGCTGGCACATTGAGTATTAGTGAAGAAACCACTGAATATGGCTATTATTCCCTCAATGAAATTGCCAGCATGGATGTGATGGAACACCATTTAGAGCGAATTCAAGATACTTTTACTTCTCAAATATCTGCCTTTATCCGATGAGTTCACTTAGCTGTTGCTGACAAGTAAAGCTTCACCGCGACGATAAAGTTCACGGGCATAATCCGTCCAAGCCCCTTGTCCCCAGTAGCGAAAACAACTAGTTTGCAGTAACAAGTTATACAACAAGGCTTGCTGATATTCAAACTGTTTGGTAATTGAAGCATCTTGCTGCACTAGGGAGTCATACTTTTGGTGAAATGCAGCGCTGAGTTGAGTCATTGGGCCTAAAACATTTTCATAGCCTTTGACCCAACTTAAACTATTCGTCCAAGAGGCACCATCCATGTGAAACTGGTGGTCAGTTTCTTTCAATTGTGCGATCGCCTTTTCTACGGCTTCTGGTGTTGCATTCTCTGGGTCAACTCGTTGCCAAATCTTGTGCTGATTAATCCCTTGGCAAGTGGGGTAATCCTCAGAATTAACACCTGCTGCCTCCAACAGTTCCAGATATTCTGTACCATTGATGGGGACAACACCTGTTCTCCCGCCCCCTTGCTCTCGGATTTCATAATAAATTCGGAAGAAATCGCGAGGATATTCATTCATCATCACGCCGCCGTTTTCCCCATCTGCAATTTGGGTTACCATAGAAGGAACGCTGAGATTACCTAATTGTTGTTTACCCCGTCCTTTAGCTTCAAAATAAGGCTGCATCTGAGCCACCAACTTTGTATCCGAACCTTGAGTTTTAATCAGTGCTGTGATGCTGATAGTTTCGCCCTGAGAATTGCGGGCAACTAAACGATTGGGAATATATTTCTGTTCGTGCCGTAAACCTGAACCATCCAGATTTTCGACGGAATGTTCCTGCACCATCAACCAGCGATAGCCACATTCTTTTAGGGCTTTGATGTATTCATATAGAGTATCCGGGTGATTAGGTAGGTGCATCTCTGGAGGCGAAAAACCTTTAACCCGCTTCAGGGCATCGTAACCAAAAATAGCAGCGAAGTAATGTTGCCATGCCTGAATGTGGAGTTTAATATCAGGAATTGGCGTCGAAGGCACAACAGCATGACTCCACATCGTTCCTAGCCATTCCACATAAGGCTGGTACTGAGAGTCGCAGGTAATCCGTTTGAGATTGTTGAGAATGTCTTCCCGTCCCATTTGACGCAATCCCCACAACAAATTGCCAGAGTAATCGAGCATAATTCGAGGATTGCAACCCTCCCAAACCAGTTGGGGAATAAATTCTCCCATGCGCTTATAGCACCAGGCAAAGGGTTCAGCATTGTGGTTATCCCCTTCATTGGGATGTTCAAACATGTACTGGAGATTGCTGATCAGTTCGCCATTGGCACCTGCCGGGATCGTGGGTTGGTGCATGTGGAGGGCGCAGGCAAATCCTGCCGTGATGTCTTCTAAACGAAGATTTGTCCTAGGCAAAAATACGGGTTCATTGTGGTTCACCACCGAACTAATTTCTGTCTCCCACCCGCAGATATTGGGTAAGCCTGACCTGAATTCCTCTAATGCAGGTAGGTTAGTAGATGGTACTGTTGCAGTCATAGGACGTTCCTCGATACTCATTGAGTGATGCCCTTGGGGCTTGCGCTGTGCGCGATCGCTTCTCGCGACGCCTGGGGGCTAATCGCCCTCAACTCTAGCCTAAGAAAGCGATCGCTCACTTCAGATGCAGGAATAAATTAATCATGCGTCAAGCTAGCCAAGAGATAGGTCAAGTTTTTCAGTAAACACTAACACTATGCTCATTAGGGAATTTAAAAATAGTGACACTAAAGAAATAATGCAGTTATTCTATGACACCATTCATCGAATTAATATTCGAGATTATTCTAGCGAGCAGGTCAATGCTTGGGCACCCAAGGATATGGACTATGAACAATGGAG
>NZ_DATNPA010000506.1:0-11584 GCF_036703385.1 Allocoleopsis sp.
AAAATTGGCGTCACCTATGGTAGCCCAGAAGTGACAACCGGTGGTAATGCCCTCAAATTCTATGCTTCAGTTCGTCTAGACATTCGTCGGATTCAAACCCTGAAGAAGGGGAGTGAAGGCGAATACGGTATCCGTGCCAAAGTAAAGGTGGCGAAGAATAAAGTTGCACCTCCTTTCCGCATTGCCGAGTTTGACATTATCTTTGGCAGTGGGATTTCTCGGTTGGGATGTTTGGTTGACTTAGCTGAGCAAACTGGCGTTATTACTCGTAAAGGAGCTTGGTACAGCTACAACGGTGACAATATTGCCCAAGGTCGCGATAACACTGTCAAGTATCTGGAAGAGAATGCTGAGTTTGCCGCGAATGTTGACAAACAAGTGCGCGAGAAGCTGGATATGGGAGCCGTTGTTCAAGCGAACTCCGTCTCTCCTGTTGAGATTGAGGAGGAAGACGAGCTGTTTGATGAAGTTTAATTTGATGGGTTAAAGGGTTGAAGGTTAGGAGGTTGCAGGTTGTAGGTTAGAGCTAATCAATCTGGCTGGTAACTTGTCAACCTACTAACGCTTCAGCCTCACAACCTTTAACTCCTCTTTAGTTATGGTCGGTGACTTTCTGAATTTGTCGGCTGAAAAAGCGGTCTAAGATTTCCGACTGCTGTGAAGGGCTTAACTGAGGTATCGCAACGTCTGGTGCTAAGTCTTCCAGATTGAATTCTTCTGGAAAAAATTCTGAGGTTTGCTCTTTGGAACCAGGGGGTGGTGTCTTTGAGCCTTGATCTCGTACTGGCGCGGTTGATGCTTTTGGGGTCACCGGAGTCGGTATCACGGTTGAGGCTTCCAGTTTCGCCAGAACATCTGGGGGAGTTTCGTCTAACGTGTGGGTGTCGTTACAAAGGAAGAAGGAAAAGGCTAGGTTACTCAGTCGAATGCGATCGCCATCTTTAATGGGCATACGACCATTAACCGGTTCACCATTGATAAAAGAACCATTGGTGCTGTCGAGGTCAACCAGATAAAAACCCTCGTTCTTAATATACTGAATCACGGCATGTCGTCGAGATAACCGTCGATCCGCAATGGGTATGCAGAGTTGGCGATCGCGTCCGATCGTCCAAATTCCTTGAGGCTGTAGTAGAATCTGAGTTTTCCCATCTGCCAAGTTGGTGACCAAATAGACTTGTTCACCCTGAATGACACCAGTGATACATCGGGTTGGGATGCTTGAAAGACTTTGACTACTGGTTTTTTCAAGCTGGAGAATTTCATCAAGCAGAGTGCGATGATGCTCGTAGAGCTTGAGAAAAACCTGATATAGACCTAGTCGCTGTTCGATTTCCATAGTTTCGGATGAACTCGACAGAGGTAGAGTATCTACAGAGCCGGGAATTTGAGAGAAAGGAGGTCGTTGTTTGCTAGTGAAACTATACAGGGTAATCAGTCAGTCATACCATATCACTGTCTGCCTTTCATCGACATCTAACAATCCGTGATTTAATCCCCATAAAGCTTAAACTTTCTAGCTCAGAGCGCCTCTACCCCTAAAAGAATCAGCATAATTATTAGAGTTAATCTGCTCTAGGTTTACGTTCCGTCGGTCGATCAAGGCGAAACAGCCAAACCATCAGAGCGACGACACCAATTTGTAGAGCCAGGTTAGGAAGAGCGGTGGTAACTTCATGACCAGCAGCTAATTGTGCCAGGAACACAAAGGCACCAATAAAGCCCGAAGCTCCAAAAGCCAAGTAAATAAATTGCCTTAAGACCCGGTAAGGAGCTTTTGCCTCTGCTTTTAATTTTGCATATTTTTCTGGACTGAGCTGTCCTGGGTTAATTTTACGACTTGGATTACGATTTTTGGGTGTTGAGTTTGCCATCAGTTGTAAATTTTTCCTTCATATATCAATGGTGACATGACGGAGGGGACTTTTTCTGCTAAAAACAAGAACTGGCTCAAAGACCTACCAAGTGAGCATCCGCCAAAATTTTAAGCCAAAATTTGAATATTCTTGAGAAAGCTTGCTATATTAGTCTATCGGTGCCGGTGTAGCTCAGTGGTAGAGCATTCGATTCGTAATCGAACGGTCGGCGGTTCAAATCCGCCCATCGGCTTTTGGAGTTTTGAGGTGTGCCAGCATATCCTGGGAATCCTTAACGCTAGGAAGTCTATAAAAACGTGTTTGTAGTGAGCGCTGAAGCGCTCACTACAAACTCCCGAATAATGTGGCTTTCTTAGCGGACATGATATACGAGTTGACATAACTGAATAACTCTTATGAGTCAATCCCCATTTAACAAAAATAAATATAAATAAAGAGGAAGCATCTTGCTTCCTCTTTTGATTTCAGTTGAGCAAGATACCCACTGTATAAAGGGAACATCTCGTTTTTGCCTAAAGATCAAACCCCACCCGACGCCTTCCCTTATTAAGGGGAGGAAATAAAATGATTTCCCCCTTTGATAAGGGGGATTAAGGGGGGTGACAAATGTGAATTGACAAATTCGGGAAGCTCCCCTCTATAAATTCACCAACCGGAATACTCTCGATTTATTCCTTGCCAGTTACTTTATCAACCAGCTCTTTGGCTCCTTCTAATAAACTGCCCTCGTTAGGATTTTCTTCTTTGTATTCCTGCAAATCTTCTTCGTAAATCTTCTCTAGACCTTGTTTGGGGTCGCTACTAACTGCTTCTGTCGCTTCTTCATAAGCCTCTTGCCGCTGCTCTTCTCGAACCCCTGTTGCTTCACTCATCGTGGAGGCGCGACCAATTTTGGCCTGTGACTGTAATGGTTGGTTGGCTAAAGCAGGTTGATTAGCAAAAATACATAGACCTGACACGCTCAGCAAACACATGAACCCGAAGATCAAAAAGCGCTTAACCAAACTTGTCCCAATCGCAGAAAAAATCCGCTGCATGTAAACCTCCTGATTTTTTGTAAAACTGTGAATTCGTAAGCAAAATGATTACCAGTACTGTGATAAGATGCTCAATCTTATGCACAGCACTCAACAAAATCCTAAGGTTGTGGCAGCAATAGTCCCTTCTTCCCAAAGATACATTCAGGTCGTATCAATAGTTACAGATTATTACCGAAACTGGGAAGGCTAACTACGAGAGTGTTTGGTTCGCAACTTCTGGTTGAATTGCTGCTTCAAATGCATCCAGAACTTGCTGAGGAATTGCTCGCGGACGCATGGCTTTTGTATCCACCCAAACCCACAAAGCTTCAGCTGTCACTAGCAATTGCTCTTCGCCTTGTTTGCGAATTTCGTAACACCGAACGGCACGCGGCCCCCGCATCTGTTGCAGCCAAGTTGTAACTTCCAGAGTATCACCAGCTACAGCGGGACGAAGATACTCTATGTCTATCCGTCGCATCACGAACACTCCAGCCAATTCTTCGTAACGCTTGGGACCGAACCCAAGAAACTCTGAATGCTCGATCGCTGCCTGCTCTAAATAATGCTGATAAACTGCATTGTTAACGTGTCCGAGGGCGTCCATCTCGTGATATCTGACCCGTAGTCTGGTGATAAACTTGTGCGTCATTTAACTAATCGTCTATTAAGTGTAGGTGAGCCACTAAAAGACTACTAAAACTTTGATGTCAGCCAACTTTTCTGCCAGAGCGATCGCAAAGGATAATTTAAGGGCACGACATGTCGTGCCCCTACAGTAATCTTGTACTAGATAGTAGCAATCCCCGTGTAGTTTGCAACAACAGCAGGATTATCTTGAGCTTGCCTTCACCAAAACTGCATCCCCTTCAATCTTTGCGTTGTAAGTGGGCAGGGGTTTCTTGGCTGGCCCTTTGAGAACTTTGCCAGCAGGGCTAAATTCAGCCTTGTGGCAGGGGCAGACAAAGGCATTCTTGGCTGCTTTCCAGTCTACTGTACAGCCTTTGTGTGTACAGGTAGGATTTACCGCTGTAATCGTTTTTGTGTTACCTGGGTTGCTGATGACAAGCACTGGCCCCCCAGCAAAATCCTTTTTCAGCATTTGGCCTTTTTGTTTTAATTCCGTAACAGTGCCAATGGCCTGAAACCCATCAGTTCTTTTGGGCATCGCAGAAGTTTCCGACTTTTCAGTTTGGGGAGAACAAGCAGCGATCGCAACTGGCAAGGAACTGGCAAGACCACCAATCCCCACCCACATCAAAAACTCACGACGGTTCATAGATAGTTATTAGTTGTTTGTTGAAAAACTCTCTTGAGCAAGGGGAGGAAGTTACCTTCGTTTCCCCTGATCTGTCATTACTTTAGAAGTGTTCAAGCCCAACGTCAGTCTTATCATTCTCTTCTCAACTCAAGTTCACAATAGCTGAATGACCCATTGCTGTAAAAGGGAGCGATTTTGCGATCGCCTTCTGCTTTCGGAGAGGATGCACCAACGGTAGCACCGTTAGCGACGTTAGCGTTTGCGGAGCATGGTGCGATATTAGCAAAGCGAGCCGTAGCGTCTAAGCGTCGAGAGTCGTCGTGACGTTAGCTATTCGCTCCCCTGGAAACCAATTTCTAAGCCAACTCGATTAGAGCTAAACTCGATCCTACAGGATTCTACCCAGCCCAAATGCTTAAATGGGAATATTACCCCCTAGAGGAGAAAACATACAATTACCAAAATGAGTAGTTTTCCTGCACTAATGCCCTTAGCCTAATCCGTTTACTCTCACTGGACTTGACGGTCAGTGATCATCCAGCACGCTCTCCTTAACGGACGTTTAGTAAAGATTCGCGTATGTCCATCGAAAAACTTCAGCCTGCCGACAAAGCAGCCGTTGGTGTTTACATGCCCTACTATCAGGGTGCAAAGCGCAACGTCTTACCTTTAGCTATTAGCCTTTATCAACAGGGGTCTCTAGAAGGTCAACGCCGCATAGAAGGCGGTGAGAGCATCCCCTTCGTTGCTACCTGGTTCGTCTCCAAGCTTCCTTCGGAACTGACGCGCTGCCGATTACAGTTTGATGGCAATGCCGACCTCAGTTACGAAGTAACTATGGCAAATTCTGAGTTTATCAATTACTTAATTGAAGTAATTATGAATTTCAAGCGATCGCGCCTGTCAGATTTTTCTCAGGCATTCTATCGCAAGCTGCTACGCATTGACGAGTAAGCACCACTTGAAACTGATGAGGAGAGGCAAAAGGGGTGGCAAAATCCGCTAAATATTTGCTGGTTGGGTCAACAGAAGCTTACTGCGGTAAGTCAGCAACAATCTTGGGCGTTGCCCATCAGCTCAAGGAAAAAGGGCTAGACATCGCCTATGGAAAACCACTAGGAACCTGTCTGAAAGATGATTGCCCGAATGGAATGGAAGAAGATGTCCGGTTTATCCCGGAAGTACTCAATTTGCCGCAAAAGCGGGTATGCTCCCCCCTGCTCTCTTTGGACGCTGAGGCCATTCAAAAACGCTTGCGGGGAGAGGACTCAACCAATTACCGTCAATCTCTAAAGCAGTATCTCCAAGAACCAAGCGGCGATTTAATGGTGTTGGAGGGGCCAGGAACCCTGAGTGAAGGAAGTTTGTTTGACCTATCCCTGCTGGAAGTGGCTCAAGAAATTGACGCTTCTGTCTTGCTAGTGGCTCGGTTTCACTCGGTTTTGATAGTGGAGTCTCTGTTGTCGGCTAAAGAACGCCTAGGTAAGCACTTGCTGGGAGTTGTGATTAACGATATTCCTGCCGAGCAACTGGCAATGGCAGAATCAACCGTGCGGCCTTTTCTAGAACGCCAGGATATTCCTGTATTGGGTATGTTACCCAGAAGTCAGCTACTGCGCAGTGTCAGCGTTCGGGAATTAGCACATCAGTTGCAAGCAGAAGTGCTTTGTCGTTCCGATCGCTTGGATTTGATGGTAGAAAGCTTGACAATCGGGGCAATGAATGTTAACGCTGCTTTAGGGTATTTCCGTAAACGAAATAATATGGCAGTAGTCACGGGAGGCGATCGCGCAGACATCCAGATGGCAGCGCTAGAAACCTCGACCCAATGCCTGATTCTCACTGGTCACATACCCCCCCAACCCTTTATCATCAGCCGTGCAGAAGAGTTAGAAATCCCTGTTTTATCGGTTGACTTGGACACACTCACCACAGTGGAGATTATTGACCAAGCTTTTGGTCAGGTACGCCTCCACGAACCGATTAAAGTGCAGTGTATTCAGCAGCTGATGGCTCAGCACTTTGACATAGACCGTTTAATGAATCAGCTTGGCTTGGAACCAGCTGTGTCAGCACATTCTTGACATCCTCCCCACCCTGCTTGCGCTGAGGGTGGGAATTCCCATCATCACTGACGGGGTTTCCTGGCTCGTCGAGCAACCTTACTCTTTGCGTTCTTGGTCGATGGAAAACTGAACGTAGTATCCATCTGCCCGACGCACAACACGAACTCGCTTAATCTGCTCTTTTTGGTAGAAGTGCAAATCACGATAGCGAAGCGGGGCGCTTTTAGCGCACAGCGGACGCAGCGCAGCGAGTAACACCTACTTTTTACCTGGGGAGTCCATGTACCTCCGACTTACTTCGTTGAAGTCGGAGTCCTATAGCTCCCCAGACCCCACGTTAGGATAGGGCATGGGTAATCAATCGGTAATCGGTAGTGGAATGAAAAGCCGCTTACTGATTATCAATACCCAATTCCCCAAAGGCAACATGTATACTCAAAAAGTTGCATTTTCGAGTAGTTAGAGTTATGGCGATCGCGCACGCGATATTAGTATCCCTGATTGAACGCCCCGCGAGTGGCTATGACCTGGGTAAGCGGTTTGAGTCTTCCGTGGGCTTCTTCTGGAAAGCCACTCACCAGCAAATTTATCGGGAACTAACTAAACTGGAAGAACAAGGCTGGATTAGTGCCGAGGTTATTGCCCAAGAAAGCCGCCCCGATAAAAAACTCTACAGCGTTACAGAACTTGGAAAGCAACAGCTAATTGATTGGATGGTTCAACCGGGCGAACCAACTCCGATTAAAGACGATTTATTAGTCAAAATCTTTGCTGGCTATCTTGCTCCCAAAGCGACAATTTTGGAAGAATTACAGCGTCACCACCAGCGTCACCAGGAACAATTAAGAACTTACCAGGAGATAGAGCAGCGATACTTTCAATCTCCTCAATCCCTCTCCCAACCCGACAAGTTTCGTTACCTAACTCTCCGCAAAGGCATCGGTTACGAGACGGATTGGATGGCTTGGTGTAACGAAGCGATTGAACTTCTAGAAGCAGAATGAAACCAATTATCGTCTTCGGCAGCATTAACATGGATTTGGTGACCAAAACCCCTCGGTTGCCAGCTGCCGGAGAAACTATCACAGGGTACAACTTTTTTACAGCTGGGGGCGGAAAAGGGGCGAATCAAGCCGTAGCAGCGGCAAGGTTGGGCATTCCAACTCAAATCGTGGGGTGTGTGGGGGGTGATGAGTTTGGGCGTCAGCTATTAGCGGATTTACAGACAGCAGGTGTTCAGACAGATGGTGTTTTGGTAGACGAAACAACGAGTTCTGGCGTTGCTGTGATTACTGTAGATGATGCGGGTGAAAACAACATCATCATTATTGCGGGTGCCAATGGGCGACTCAATAAAACCGATGTGGAACGTCTGGGCGATCGCTTACCAGGAGCAGCGGCTTTGCTGATGCAGCTTGAGATTCCCATGCCAGTCGTGCAGTTAGCGGCGCAAGCAGCGCACTCCGCAGGGGTACCCGTGATTCTTGACCCAGCACCAGCACAAACTATCCCAGCAGAGCTTTATCCCCTTGTAGATATTATTACGCCCAATCAGTTGGAAGCGTCTCAACTGGTGGGTTTTCCTGTAGATGGAGAAGAGGCAGCTGCTCAAGCGTCAGCTGTACTCAGGCAACGAGGTGTGGGTAGTGCGATCGTGAAACTGGGCGATCGCGGCGTCTTGTGTGCCACTGCTGAGGAAACCTTCTTCGTTCCAGCCTTCTCAGTCCAAGCGGTGGATACGGTAGCGGCCGGTGATGCCTTCAATGGTGCGCTGGCAGTAGCTCTAGCCCAAGGGCGTCCGTTGCGAGAAGCTGTAGTGTGGGGGGCAGCATCGGGGGCACTTTCAGCCATGAAAGCGGGGGCGCAGCCTTCTTTACCTGATCGAAAGACGTTCGAGGCGTTTCTCAGAGAACGGGGTTTAGGAGCAAACTAGTGGTTTGTCAATTTAGTTTCAACGGCGTGTAACGTGGAGATTTGCCTGGATTTGATCGAACACTCCACCATTCTTAAAAAACTTCTCATGGATGGCGTTCCATCCCCCAAATGCCTCCACTGTAAACAGCTTACTGACGGGGGGAAACTTATTGGAGAACTCTTGAGCCACTGCTGAATCTAAAGGTCGAAATCCTACTTTGGCAAATGCACGTTGAGCTTCAGGGGTATAGAGGAATTGCACAAATTCCTCCGCGACTTCGCGAGTTCCTCTGCGATCAACATACTTATCAACGACTGCGATCGCATTATCGATGGAAATATTGACTTCGGGAATAATGACGAAGGCATCTTTGGCTAAACCCTCTTGAGCCGCTAAAATTAGCTCAGTTTCATAGTTGATCAGCACATCTCCCTGATTCTGCCGCAGAAACATATCTGTCGCTTCCCTCGCATCTTTGGCTAACACCTGAACATTCTGGAAAACCTTGGTCACAAACTTCAAGGCTTGTGCTTCAGTTCCTCCAGTTTGGGTGACTGAACCCCAGAACGCGAGGAAATTCCAACGGGCTATCCCCGATGTTTTAGGATCGGCTGTCATTACCGACACTCCCGGCTTGGCTAGATCAGACCAAGTGCGAAGGTGTTTAGGGTTTCCGGCACGAGTAACGAGTGCGCCCACGGTACGAGTCACAATGCCGTTATTTGGTACTTTCTTCTCCCATCCAGGCTGGATTAACCCAGCTTTCTGGATTTCGCTAACATCTGGTGCCAGTGCCAGATGTACCACATCCGTTGGAAGTCCATTAATCACAGCACGGGTTTGGGTACTAGAGCCAGCAAAGCTATGTCGAAATCTAACCTCCTGCTTATGCTCCCGCTGCCATTTCTCTTTAAACAGAGGAATAATTTCTGTGTAAGCGGCTCTGGTCACAGCAAAGGAAACGATGCTAATTTCGATAGGTTTAATCTTCTGGTTGGCCAGTTGTGTCTGGGGTGTGGGGGTTGTAGTAGGCGAAACAGTATTCTTCACACAGGCTGAGCTGAGGATACACAGACTGATGCTGGCAAACAGTAGAAGTGCAAAGGTATAAGTTGCCGATCGCTTCCAGGGTCGAATTAACCGAAATCGCAGATTTAGGATATCCACTATGCAAAACTTGAGCGCTTTCATCCATGACTTCCTCTGTTGTGGCTGACGAGACGACATAGCCAAAAACACTCCTGTGTGGTTGCTAAATTTCAATACAAACTACTTTAATCCGATAAAGATAGTGTATATTTGTGCTGCTAAACCTTACTGAATGCTGACACAGCTTTTCATGAGGCAACCGTCAAGGTGCATCAAACAGCAAACAGTGACCAGGTTGTCGCTAAATTATGCATCTACCTGTTGCGATCGCCTTTTCCTGATGGAGACGGAGACGTTCCGCCAACTGTACCGCCCAATCACACGCGATCGCACACTCTATTGACTCGGTAGTAATCCTGTTACCCGCTACCAAAAAATTTGTAGACCTTTTATATCAAGATGTACCGTTTGTTAATTCATCCAGATCCAACCGCAGCGCTACAGAGAACGCCCGCCGTTGGTGTTTCACTCTTCTGGCTGGAGAAAGGAGAATGAATCCCATGTCACTATTCAAAAGCAAACTCATCGCCAAACCGAAAGGCTCGATTACCCGTGAAACGTTGCTCAAGATGGCGGTGAGGATTGCCCTAGTCATCGTGGGGTCTACAAGCCTCAGCTACCTGCATTTGATGTCGATTCTGGAAAACCAGACCCTCAAACAGCTAGAAAAATATAGTGTGGAACGGGGGCAACGGGAAAGCAACATTTTTACCTTGGTAGAAGACAACCATGCTGTGCTGGATCAGGAACTCAGGCGCAGACTGGATGAATTGGGCAACAAAGACCCCCAAGCAGAATTCAATCGATTGTTTGTGCGATCGCAGGATGGCGCAATCCGCAATCGATCCCAAGGCTTCGATCGCAGCCGCCAACCTGGGGTTTACATTGGCAAAAACCTACAGCTCAACGCAGAGATTCGCCGCCGCGTCCTCACCTTTTATAACCTGGTCTCGTCCTATGGCCCTTCCTGGCGTAGCCGCTTTCAGAATACCTACATCAACGCCCCGGAAAACATGGTCGTCATGTACTGGCCCGAAGTTCCTTGGGCTGATAATGCCACTGCCGATCTGTACATCCCGGATGAGGAGTACTTCTGGATTGCCGATCAGGAGCATAATCCAAGCCGTCAGACCATGTGTACCGGACTCTATTACGACAAGGTCGCTAGAAACTGGATTGTTTCCTGTGAAACCCCTGTTGATCGAGCAGGCAAACAAATCGCCACCTTAGGGCACGATATTGTTCTCAATGAACTGTTGGATCGAACATTGCAAGACCGCCTTCCAGGTACCTATAACATCATCTTTCGGGCAGACGGTCGCTTGATTGCCCATCCCAACAAGATGGATAAAATCAAGGACAAGAACGGTAAATTTGACATCCTCCAGTCTGGAGACCCCCATCTGACCCGGATTTTTCAGTTAGTAAACAATCTTAAACCCGGTCAGGTTGTGGTTGAAAATACCAAAGATAAAGAGTATCTAGCCGTTGCCAAACTCAGCGTTCCTGACTGGTACTTTATTACCGTTTTTCCCAAGTCAATCTTGTCAGGAGTAGCCTTTGAAAATGCCCGGTTTGTCTTGATTTTAGGGGGCATCTCTTTGCTCGTTGAGGTTATTGTCTTATTTTTTGTTCTACGCCAACAGGTTGCCACTCCACTCAAAAAATTAATGGTTGCCACCGAGCAAATTGCTGCCGGAGATTTCAACATTCACCTGGATACTACAAGGCAAGATGAACTAGGACGGCTAGCCCATTCGTTCAATGCGATGGCTGACGAGGTCTATGCTCGTGAGGCGAGACTCAAAAAAGCGAAGGAAGCTCTACAAAAAACTGACAAACTTAAGGATGAATTTTTAGCCAACACATCCCATGAACTCCGCACACCCTTGAATGGAATTATTGGCATTGCAGAATCGCTGATAGAAGGTGCAACTGGAAGGTTGCCGCCAGCCACAGTTTCCAATCTAGCGATGATTGTTACCAGTGGTCGGCGGTTGGCTAACTTGGTCAACGATATTCTGGATTTTTCCAAACTCAGGCACCAGACGATCGCACTGCAATTAAAACCCATAGCCTTACGAGAGATTGCGGAAGTTGTACTGACTCTCAGCAAGCCCTTAGTTCGTCAAAAAAATTTGCAACTGATAAACGCGATTTCCTCAGACTTGCCTCCAGTTCTGGCTGATGAAAATCGCTTACAACAAATTTTTCAAAATCTGATCGGGAATGCGATTAAGTTTAGCGATATTGGACGTGTGGAAGTATCGGCTCAGTTAGTCAGTTGTGCGGGAAAT